>CAZJYO010000029.1:1242-15479 GCA_964550275.1 uncultured Chitinophagales bacterium | reverse complement strand
ACTTAAAATCAATCATCTTGACGTCGTGATCCTTGATCATCTTGAAGACCCGGGCGGTCGCCGGTTGGGTGCGTTTAGCCATAAAGAGTTTCCCTTATGAGTTGATTAGTGAATGATGATGACAACTGTTCCTGAGTTCATCAGGTTGATTTCTTGTTTTCGGTTTTGATTCGCCGTGTCTCCTTGGAAGTGGAGAGCACGAGATGTGTTCTTGTTCCAAGAACTCCGGGCCACGATTGAATCTTCGCGAGGAGCTTCTCCAGGGACGAAGTGTTGGCAGTTCTGACTTTGAGAATATGGGATCCATCGCCCGTAATCGCGTGGCACTCCAGGATTTCATCAATCGGTTCGACGTGATCCAGAAATGCATGAAAGTGCTTCGAAGTGTCAACGCTGACGACAATGAATGCCGTGATATCTTTTCCGAGTTTCGTCGCATCAACGACGGCGTGATAACCTGTGATGACGCCCTGCTCTTCCAGCTTGCGAAGTCGCTCACTGACCGAGGGAATCGTAAGGTCAACGGCCGAGGCGAGGTCGTTTCGCTTCGTCCTTCCATTCTTCTGAAGGATATCAAGGATTTTCAGATCTATGGAATCGAATTCGGGCATAGCTTTCCTAAAGCAATGATGTGCCGGCGCCTAAATAAGTAAGGAAATGACAACGAATAACTTAAATAAGATAGGGTGCTAAAATTGAAGAGTCAATAGATTTGAAAAATAAAAAGGTGCAGCTGTGCAAGGAAAGTTAGTTACGAAACAGCATCGCGAATCAATTTGATCGAGCCAATGACGTCGCCGAATCCAAAAATCGAATTGCCGGCAACGAGGACATTCGCCCCAGCTTTGACAACTCGAGGCGCCGTGGACTTATCAATCCCCCCGTCCACTTCAAGGTAGATTGATCGTCCGGATTCTTTGATAAGTCGGGCAGCTTCTTCAAGTTTCGGAATCGCCTGCTCCATGAATGCCTGTCCGCCGAAACCCGGCTCAACCGACATGATGAGAATCAGGTCAACATCGGCAATGATTTCTTTGAGCTGAGAAACAGGCGTCGCGGGTTTGATGGAAATCCCGGCTTTCGCTCCGAGATTCTTGATACGGGTAATTGTTCGTTTGGGATCAGAACATGCTTCGAGATGCACAGTAATCAAATCACAACCCGACTTTCGAAAGGCTTCCACGTAGTCGTCGGGATTTTCAATCATCAGGTGTGTGTCGAGGAAGAGCTTTGTTGCCTTGCGGATTGATTTGATGACCGGCGGACCGAATGAGATGTTCGGAACGAAATGTCCATCCATAACATCGAGGTGGAGCCAGTCGGCTCCCCCCTGCTCTGCAAGCCGGATCTGGCCGCGCAAATCTGCAAAATCAGCAGACAGCAACGAAGGGGCAATCAGTGTCATTCGTTTCTCATTGCTCTGGAAATTGGCCTTCGTCTTTTGGCTTCCCGCCCTTCACAACAAAGAGGTCAACGTTCTGTCCGCGTATTGCCGACTCACCACCACGGGGAAACTGATCGACGATCGTATTCGGCAACAGCTCATAGCTTGACTGGTACGTGATATTTCCTTTTCCAAATCCCTGCTCGTTGAGAATGCGTTCTGCCTCAGTGAGCGTCTTGCCGATAACATTGGGAACCATGACATCAAGAAGTCCCCTTCCCTGGCTGACGGTCACGCTCACCCGTTTACCACGGGAGACTTTGGTTCCCGGAGCAGTGGATTGTGAGATGATCGTGTTTTCAGGATAGGCGCTTGACGTATCGTAAAAGATTTCCCCAAGCTGAAGCCCGCTTCGCTCCAAAACGAAACGGGAGTCGCGTGTGGAGAGGCCGCGTATTTTCGGAACGGCAATAAGAACTTCTCCCCCGCTGAGCGTCAGGTAGATGCGACGGCCTTTCCTCACCACTGCATCGGCTGCGGGATTTTGGCCAATGACCGTACCCACGGGCGCTTTAGGGTCGGGTTTTGTCTCCGCTTCAACCGGCTGAAGTTCAAGAGAATCAAGCAAAGCGCGGGCATCTGCAGACGTCAATCCAACGACATTCGGCACGTTTTGGGTGCCTCCAGAGTTGACGTACATCGGCATAATCAGATAGTTGACAAGGACAAACAACAGAACAAGCGCCCCGGCGATAATACCAAGGCGTTGAAGAAGTGATTTTCGATTTCGTTTCATGTATTCCTGAATGAAATGCGAATGAATATACCCATAGAAGATTTGAATCACAACCATTTTGCAACCCGGAACATGAAGACCGGCGGTCATCCGCATCTTGCAGAACCATTCAATTCTTCGCATATTGTTATCATACAATCGGTTGACGCGATTGTTCCAACTCCAGATTCTACCGGTATGCATCGCCCGTACTCCGAAATCCTTCGTACTCTGTTGTACTATGACATCTGGCATCATCCCCTGACTGCCAGAGAGTTGTTCGCGTTTCTCCCCGTCAACTCAATGACATTTCCTGAATTTGAAAAACTGTTGACTTCAATACCCCAAAGTGCACGAATCCGTCATCACGACGGTTTCTACTTTGTAGAAGGAAAAACTGAAGCCGTGGTTCGTCAACGGCAAGAAAAAGAAAGGCACGCAGACCGGCTTTGGCGCATGGCAAGGCGTGCCGGGCGGCTCATCAGGCGCTTTCCCTTCGTGCGCGGGGTTTATGTTTCCGGCGACCTCTCAAAAAATGTTGCAACGGGAACAAGCGACATAGATTTTTTCATCATCACCGCGCCGGGACGTTTGTGGATTACCCGCAGTGCGCTCATTCTCTTCAAGAAGGTTTTTCTTCTGAACAGCCGGAAATTCTTTTGCATTAACTACCTCACTTCATCGGACAATCTGGCTTTTGACGACCGGAATGTATTCACGGCAACCGAAATCGCTACGCTCAAACCGCTCTATGGCCGGGCATTGTTTGATGATTATCTCCTGGCAAACTCCTGGATCAAAAAGTTCTTTCCGAATATTGACATGACCAGGCAAGAAAACGCAAACGGGAACGAACGCCCATCGAACATCCAACGCATGCTGGAGTCAATCTTCGACCTGGTTGATGCCGATGCTCTTGATGTCCGCCTGATGAATATCATGCGTGATCATTGGGCAAAGAGCTACCCTGATTACGACGAGGCCACACGTCAGAAGATATTCCGGTGTACAAGAATGGAATCACGCGCCTACATCGGCAACTTTCAGGAAAAGATCCTCGCGTTGTATGAGCACCGTTTGAGGGAATTCAATGTTCATCCTCGGCAGGAGACACAGTGAACATGGATGTTCTTCTCTCGCATTCCTACTTTCTAAAGTTTGATCCGAAAGAACATAAGGCGATGATGCCTTATCCGCCCCTCGGAACGCTGTATGCGGCAAGCGTTATGAGAAACGCCGGGTATAGCGTTGCCCTGTTCGACAGCATGCTGGCCGGGAGCGAGGATGCCATCATTCCCTTCCTTGAACAACATAAACCCCGTGTGCTTGTTATCTATGATGATGATTTCAATTACCTGACAAAGATGTGTCTCACGCGGATGCGCGAAGCGGCCTTCCGGATGGCTGTCCTCGGCAAACAACACGGCTGTGTTGTTATTGTCCATGGTTCCGATCCGGTCGATCACCTTGAGCGCTATTTTGACAATGGCGCGGATTATGTCCTCTGCGGCGAAGCAGAACACACCCTCGTGGAAACACTCGACACGATTCTCCGGTGCAATCGACTTCCTGCTGAAATCAACGGATTGGCATATCGAACAAACGGAACAACGAAACGGAATCCGGATCGCCCGGTTATCAAAGACCTCGACTCTCTTCCTTTTCCTGCGTGGGACTTGATTGATGTGGAAAAGTATCGAAGTACGTGGAACGATCGTCATGGATACTTTGCTATCAACATGGGAACAACACGCGGGTGTCCGTATCATTGCAACTGGTGCGCTAAACCGATATACGGACAAGTGTACAACTCGCGCTCGCCGCGCAACGTCGTTGACGAAATGCTCTTCCTGAAAAAGCACGTCAATCCGGACCGGCTCTGGTTTTGCGATGACATTTTCGGATTAAAGCCGGGATGGGTCGGCGCGTTCAGTGAAGAAGTAACGCGAAGAAACGCGGTGATTCCCTTCAAGTGTTTATCACGCGTCGATTTGTTGCTAAAGGAAGATGCCATCCGTAATCTTGCTCGTGCCGGATGTAAAACCATTTGGGTTGGGGCTGAAAGCGGCTCTCAAAAAATCCTTGACGCTATGGAAAAAGGTACAACGGTTGAACAGATATATGAGGCAACGCGTAAACTCAAGCGAGCTGGCATTCAGGTGGGATTCTTTCTGCAATACGGCTATCCGGGTGAAACACGCGACGATATCGAACTGACATTGAAGATGGTTAAGGAGTGTCTGCCGGACGAAATTGGCGTTTCGGTTTCCTATCCCCTCCCCGGCACCAAGTTCTACGAAAACGTGAAGTCCCAGATGCAGGAAAAGCACAACTGGACTGACAGCCAGGACTTGGCAATGATGTTTACCGGCACGTTTTCACCTGATTTCTACCGTGTGTTGCACAAGGTCACGCACAAGCACTTCCGCATCGCACAGAGCAGTCACATGCTTAGAACAATGTTGGTGCGACCGTGGAGCATGACTGCACAAAACGCCAGACGAATTGCTGCCGGAGTGTATCACCGCGCTACACTTCCAAAAATCGAGCGCCAGTTATCAGCGTTGACTCATTAGCTGCTATCACGTTGCAATGAACCATGAGCTATTAGCTTGGATATTCTCTTAACACACGGCTATTTCCTCCAGGACGACGAGGTCGAGAAACGGATCATGAAGCCGTACCCGACTCTCGGCATCCTTTCCATTTCTGCCTATCTCAAGGCGAAGGGTTTTTCTGTCGACGTGTTCGACTCGACCTTTCAATCAAAGGAAAGTTTCCGCGCGTACATAGAACGAACCCGACCTTCCACCGTGGGCATCTATGTCAACCTGATGACAAAGTTGAACACGCTTGAAATGATCACCTTCCTGAAAACCAAAGGATGCACCGTCATCGTCGGAGGGCCCGAGATTCCTTACTACGGGGAGGACTTCATCAAGCATGGCGCCGATGTGGGCGTCATTGGCGAAGGCGAGGCAACAACCGAGGAGCTTCTTCCCCATCTGCAGAAGCATGGCCCGGCCGGGATGCATCATATTCACGGAATCATTTATCGCGAATCGAACGGATCGATCATCAGGACGCCGGAACGCGAACTCATCGCCGACCTTGACACGCTCCCGGACCCTGATCGCAAGGCCATCAACCTGCATCAATATGTTGAGACCTGGCGTTTGCATCACGGCATGGGATCCGCATCGCTGATTTGTTCGCGCGGTTGCCCCTTTACCTGTACGTGGTGCAGTCGAAGCGTGTATGGTGATACGCACCGCCGGCGTTCCGTCAAACGCGTGGTGGATGAAATTGAAATGCTCAAGGAAGAATACAAACCGGATATGCTCTGGTTCGCCGATGACGTCTTCACGATCAATCACAAGTGGTTTCACCAGTTTTACGAAGAGATGAAGCGAAGGAATCTCAAGATTCCTTTTGAGTGCATTTCGCGCGCCGACAGACTGAACGAGGACATTCTCAAAAAGATGGCGGAGATAGGTTCGTTCCGGATTTGGTACGGATCCGAAAGCGGCTCGCAACGCATCCTCGATGCGATGCAACGACGTGTGAGTGTTGAGGAAATCAGAACCATCACGCGGACAGCACAACGCTATGGCATTCAAGCCGGGCTTTTCGTGATGCTGGGTTACCCCGGTGAAAACATCGGTGACATTATCGAAACAGTGGAACATCTGAAGCAGACAAACCCGGACAGTTATCTCACAACGGTCGCTTATCCCATCAAAGGAACAACCTTTTATGAAGATGTGCGGGACGATCTCATCCTGAGCAACGGATGGGACAAGATGACCGATAGAAATATTGATGTAAAGGGACGATACACAAAGCGGTTCTACTGGTTTGCAACACGGCACATGGTTAACGAAGTAGCTTTGCATAAAATGCGCCGCAACGGAAAAAGACCGGTCGGGCAAATGGTGAAAACATTCACAAAAGCAAAGCTCGCCCGAGTGGGGATGCAGTTGACGTCGTGGAAGAGAACCTGAGTTTTTCGATACGTTCCACCACCCCGCCTGCAAACGATTCAACACGAGTCGCGTTTGACCGCGCCGCCTCAACATACGACACGGATTTTGAAGCACTGCCCGCAACGCGCCGCCTTCGCTCCATTATGCACAAAGAGATGATGCGCGTCTTCAAGCCCGGCGACAGCATTCTCGAATTGAATTGCGGCACCGGAACGGATGCGTTGTTCCTCGCACAACATGGCATCATGGTGCATGCAACCGATGCTTCACCGGCTATGATCACCGTCGTGAACGCAAAAAGAGGACAGGCCGGGCAAAGAGAGCTGATTAATACGGCAGTCCTCTCGTTTCAAGACGTGGCAACCCTTAGGCCACGCGTATTCGACGGCGCACTCTCCAATCTCGGCGGAATAAACTGCTGTGACGATCTCTTCTCGTTGGCTAGGATCCTCGCTGATTGCATCAAACCCGGTGGCTTTCTCCTTCTCTGCATTCTTGGCCGATACTCTCCGTGGGAAATTGCGTCATTTCTGGCCCGCGGACAATTGAAAGAGTCGCGCAGGCGAATCACTTCAGGGAACGCGACTGCACGTGTGCATGGTGTTGATGTCCCTGTCCGATACTACTCAACCCGGGAAATCACAAAAGCGTTTCAATCAGGATTTGCATTTACGGGCGCTCGAGGGTTGAACATTGTGACGCCGCCTCCGGCGTCTGCGGGCGCGAGCACCCGGCTTCGCTGGATTCTGCCGCCACTGCAATGGATCGAAGACAGAATCGCCACACTTCCGCTCGTTAACCGCGTCGGTGACCACGTGTTGATGATATTCCGGAAGCACCCGTCATGACTGTCAAAGCAATGCGGGCGGTTGATCGCTTTGCCGGAATTCCACTTTGCTGGATAACAGGCGTTCTTGTCCATCTCTTTCCGAAACGCCAACGGAATGAGGAGCCGAAATCGATTCTCGTAATGAAATTCTTCGGCCTCGGAAGTATTCTTCTTAGTACTGCTTTCCTGACAGCTCTCCGCAAACAATACCCGGATGCCGCAATTGCCTTTATGACCTTTGACAAAAATGAAGAGATTATCACGCGTCTTCCGCAGCTGGACAGTTTCCTCACGATTTCGACGACATCCGTCGGGTCATTTTGCCGGACCCTGTTCAACGCTCTTGGTACAATCCGCCGTCTGCGCCCCGGAATTGTTTTTGACCTGGAGTTCTTTTCCAAATTCTCAACACTTCTTTCGACAATCTCCGGTGCACCTATACGGGTCGGTTTTCGACTTCCAACCAGATGGCGTTCACTGAACATCACTCATCCGGTTCAGATTGACCTCTCGTTGCACGCGACGGAGTTGTTTCTGGAGCAACTCAAAACCTTGGGAATTCCAACCGATGCCGAAATCCGGATAACACGGCTTACGGCCACTGAGATGGAAAGAGCATCCGTGGAGCGCGCTACGGAGATGCAATCAGGCGAACAAACAATCGTCGTGAATATCAACGCAGGAACAACCTCGCTGGAACGGCGCTGGCCGGGTGAACGGTTTGTTGAACTCGTTACGGCATTAGGAGAGGAAGACTCATCCCGGCGGTTTTACTTCATTGGTTTGGCGGACGAGCGCGGGTACGTTTCATCTGTCATGGCAAACCTCGGAGATGTTCAGGCCAGGGCAGTGAATTGTGCGGGAATGCTTTCATTCGGCGAGCTCATTGCACTCTTTCAAAAAACCACACTCCTCATCACGAATGACAGCGGTCCGATGCATATTGCTTCATCCGTTGGTGCCCCGACAGTTGCTCTCTTCGGACCGGAATCACCGCATTTGTACGGACCAACAGGCAAAGCCACGGTCATATACAAATCCCTTTCCTGCAGTCCTTGCCTCAGTGTGTACAATGCGAAATCCTTCGTGTGTCCATACAACGCAAAATGCATGCACGAAATTACCACAAAGGAAGTGCTTGTAACGGTCCGCTCCGTTTTGCCGGTTGGACAGGTGAGTCGATCCGTAGCATGACCATTTTCCCTTTTCCGAAATGGGTAAGCGGCTCCTTGCTTGCCTGCATGATTTGTGTTGTGACCTACAAAGGTATCATTCCCGCGTTCACCGAAATCAATTCTGATTTTCCCAACTACTACACCGCAGGATCCATTGTTGTCCGCGGCGACAGCATTGCACGGTTGTATGATGACCAATGGTTCCAACAGAAGATGATGGAGAACGGCTTTTCACAACAAGGAAAGTTTGCGCCGTTCCCTCCGGCAACTGCGCTGGTCGGGATCCCACTTTCCCTGGCTTCCCCGATTGTATCGATGAGACTCTTGACGATTCTGAATTGCGTGCTGGTCGTTTTGTCGATAATTCTTCTCGCGCAGTCCGTTTCGATTTCATCAATGGAAAGCGGACTTCTTGTTTTCACATCAGGGCTCGGGCTCATCAACTGCTTTCGGCTTGGACAGTTGTATATCATTCTATCGTTCCTGATGATTCTCGGATACTGGTTATACAAACGTGACCATCAACTGCTCGCCGGAATGGCAATCGGACTGTTCGTCCCAATCAAGTACTTCCCCGTCCTTCTGATTCTGTTCTTCACTGTGCTTCGTAAATGGCGTGTCGTCCAGGGCGCTCTCGTCGCCATTCTGTGTGTGAGCGGCCTGGGTGTTGGAATACTCGGTTGGTCATTGCACCAAACCTTCTTCACCGAGGTACTGCCGCCCCATCTCTCGGGCAACCTTACACAACAGGACCCGTTTAGCTCAGTTTTTCAATCCTTTCAAAGTTTGTTCAGACGGCTTTTTCTCTTCGATCCGGTGCTCAACCCGCGTCCGTTCCTTGATTCTCCGGTGCTGTTCGCTGCTTTTAGAATTATCCTGCCCGCAGGGTTGATTTTGTTTCTGGTGATTCTCGGACGACAAGTTCTCAAGGTTGACGACATTCCGATGAGCAACACGTTGTTTGGTTTGTCGTCTATTCTTGTTCTCGTAATTTCGCCTGCAACTGCTACGTATCACACACTCCTGTTGTGGCTCCCAACGGCCCTACTCCTGTCATCTGACGCTCTCCGGGATAAGAGGACCATGACAGCGGTGCTTCTGCTTTACTGTTGTCTTGGTTGGATTCCGTACAACCTGTTTCGTCACTTTGATGATGGAGGAGTTCTGACACTTTTTGCGTATCCTCGATTGGGAATCCTCACAGCCATGTTTTTCATCGGCTGTTCGGGAATAATGAAGCGGTTGGATGAAACTCCTGGCACCAGATCGACGTTCTCTTAAAGAGCCCGTACAACTACTAAGGTGATTCGTTCCATGACCCAACCGTGGGGATTTATCGTGTTTCGCGTTCTCATACCGCTGGTATTTCTCACACTCCAGTATCTGCTTTACCGCAAAACGATGGGGTGGCTCCGAAGAGAGTTTCCCGATGGCAAGATCTTGCATCGCGCGGTCATGGCAGCTTTCTCGGTATTCACCACTCTCCTCGTCCTGCTTGCCATTTTCAGACCAACATTATCGCGCATGCCGGAGTGGGCTGCACTCGGTCTCTCGTATCCCCTTTCAATCTGGTTCGGGAGTATTCTTCTCATCCTGATCGTCCTGGGTGTCGTCTGGATCCTGAAGCTTCCTCTCACTTTGTATTCCGTTGTTTCACGCTTCATTGACAAAATTCGTGGAACTGGTGCCCGCAAGGAACCTCGACAGGAGAGTGAATCACGAAGAGTTTTCATCCGCACGGCCGTTACCGGATTGGCGGGTGTGTCGTTCGGATCAAGTGCCTACGGAGTTTTTATCGGCAAGTCCCGATGTGAGGTCACCGGTGCCGAGTTCGTTTTTCCCCATCTTCCCCCACAGATGGACGGGTTCCGTATCGGCTTGATGAGCGATATCCATTCGAGCGTCTTCATGACCAGGCAGCAGATGAGAAGATACGTTGACGAAATGAACGAGCTGAAGACGGACATGATCCTCGTGACGGGCGATTTTGTCAACAGCCATGTGGAGGAAGTTTACCCTTTTGCAGAAGCATTCAGCGAACTTGACGCTCCCTATGGCGTCTTCGGCGTTTTGGGAAACCATGACTTTTTCACACGGGAAGTCGATGTCGTTGCACAGCGTATTGATGATTGCGGCGTAAAACTCCTTCGCAACGATAATGTGAGGATCGAGCGAAACGGCGCTTCATTTCATTTGCTGGGAATTGACGACGTGGGAAGAGCCCAGCGAGCGACCGAATTTATGCAAAAGTCCATTGCAGGAATCCATGACAACGCGCCAAAAATCCTCATGTGTCACCGCCCGTATTTTCTGGAGCAGGCGGCAGAGCAAAAGATTGATCTGGTGTTAAGCGGACATACCCACGGGGGCCAGGTTTCCCTTGGGCGGTTGGGAGAAACAGTCCTTGCTCCTGCATCTTTCGCCTCAAAGTTTGTATGGGGAACGTATTCGAAAGGCAATACAAGTATGTACATCAACCGGGGGATTGGAACGGTAGGCCTTCCCTTACGGCTTAATTGTCCGCCAGAACTGACCGTCATAACGCTCAAAACAAGTCCCTCGGCATAGCCACACCTGTTTGCGACTGTGATTGATGTTCATTAGTTTGATTCAGTGATGATCATCCTTTACTATCCGCAAAACACACAACCCCGCATGGGGAGGATTCCCCTTTCTCTGCTCGCTTTGGGAGCAGTTCTCGAAGGAAAATACCCGTATGTTATCGTGGATGGGAATGTTGATCGTCAAGCCAGGTCCACACTTTCCAGAATTATCAGCGGACACCGGGGTAGCGTCTATCTTTGCGTTTCGGTCATGCCGGGAACGCAGATGCTCAATGCCATCATCGATTGCAGGAACCTCAAGCAAGAATTTCCGGGAATTACAATTATCTGGGGCGGCTATTTCCCGTACATGCATACAGATGCAGTCCTTAATTCATCCTATATTGACTATGTTGTCAAAGCCCAGGGAGAAATTGCTTTCCCGGCGCTTTTGAACGCACTACTCAATGATGGGCCGGTAAACCGAATCAACAACCTTGCGTATCGCCAGGGGAATGAATTCGTTCACAATCCAGAATTGCCCATCTATGATCCCACCACCCGTCCGGAATTGCCATATCATAGGGCACGTATGGAGGCGTATGCCCTTCCCACCTTTGTTGGCAAGCGGACATTTTGCCATGAAACAAGCGTCGGATGTCCCCATAAGTGCAATTTCTGCGGCGTGGTTGATGTCTTCCACAGTCGATGGAAAGCGGAAAAGCCGGAGCAAACTCTTGCCGTGATCCGGCACTTAAAGGCGTCGTACGGGATGGATGCAATTGAATTTCACGACAGCGAGATGTTCGCATCAGAAAAACGAATGGCAGAAGTTAGCGAACAGCTCGTCGACGAACGAATCAATTGGTGGGCTGAGGGCCGTGTTGATACCCTGCTGAACTACGATCGGGAAACATGGAAGGTGATGCAGAAGAGCGGTTTGAAAATGATCTTCTTTGGCGCGGAATCAGGTTTGGATGACACGCTCAAACTTATGGATAAAGGCGGGGTTACGCGTGAGAAGATCAAAGCCGTTGCCGCCTTGTGCAAGGAATATGAGGTTCAATCCGAGTTTTCGTTTGTCATGGGAAGCAACCCTTCCCGTACCGAAGAAGACATTGACGCAACAATAGCGTTAATGTATGAGTTGGAATCGATAAACCCTAAATCTCAAATGCATCCGTTTATCTATACCCCGGTTCCCTTCGGCACAATTTACGATGCTGCCGTTGAGGGTGGCTTGGCTTACCCCAAGAATCTTGATGCTTGGGCGGATCATGAATGGACACAATACACGCTTCGCCGGAACCCGCACACGCCGTGGCTTACGAAGAGACTCTACCGGAAAATCATCAACTTCCGGGCTGTGCACCAATCGTACTACCCAAAAACCAATGATCGTGTGATTGCACCCTGGAGGCTTTGGATTCTGCGTGCAATTAGTTCATGGCGGTATAAGTTCAGGATCCACACGGGAGCGTACGAATTAAGGGCACTCCTTCGGCTCCTCATAAATCCTTCTCCGAACCATGAGGGTTTCTAGAAGTATTCGACCCTTCACTTTTTATCACGCGCGTTACTTGTTTACATCTCACGGCTTCCCGGCTTGTACTTCATATTGGCAATAGATATATTCAATCCACCGATGGACTATAAAGCTCTCGCCAGAAAAGCAGTTGCCGCAAAGAGATTTTCCCACTCTCCCTACTCACAATTCCGGGTCGGAGCAGCCCTAATTTCCAACGGAGCCAAAGTCTGGACCGGAACCAATATCGAGATCAGCACGTACGCCCTAACGATTTGTGCAGAACGAACTGCCGTGTTTAAGGCGGTCTCAGAAGGGCAAAAGCAATTCAAAGCGATTGCCATTGCAACAGATGAGGAGACATTCACCCCACCCTGTGGAGCATGCAGGCAGGTACTGATGGATCTTGCCGGGGATATCGATTGTGTAATGACTAACAAACGGGGGGATTTACGAATAATGAAACTTAGCGACTTGCTCCCGCTTGCCTTTGGACCTGAAAATTTGATTAAACACAAAGCACGAAGAAAGCGCCGCCCATGAGTTTGCCTACGATTCATGACTCTCCCCGTGGAACGGGTTGGATTGAGGTGATAGCAGGATGTATGTTCAGCGGCAAGACTGAAGAACTAATCCGAAGAATCAGGCGGGCCCAGATTGCGAGGCAGAAGGTTGCCATTTTCAAACCGTCAATAGATACACGGTACAGTTCGGATCACATTGTTTCCCACAGCGATGCGCGCCTTCAATCAACGGTTGTTGACAGCTCGGCGAAAGTTCTGGACTTATCCAGGGATGCTCAGGTTGTCGGTATCGATGAGGCACAATTCTTTGACACCGGGATCGTGGATGTGGCTGATTCTTTGGCCAACTCGGGAAAGAGGGTCGTCATTGCAGGATTGGACCAAGACTACCGAGGAAAACCTTTTGAGCCAATGCCACAACTGCTTGCTATTGCTGAATATATCACGAAGACCCTCGCAATTTGCGTAGTATGTGGTAATCCGGCCGATAGAACTCAACGCACAACCAGTGCTAACGAACGTGTCCTTGTCGGGGCAAAGGACTCCTATGAAGCACGATGCAGGGCATGCTTTGTCCCCCCTTCCAACTAAGGCGTACATCCCTTGTTGATACATCTGCCTGGCAAATATGCTCCCATCTGACATCGGGAAATCCATAAACTACATTACGGAACGCATTCAAGGCCGACCAGAGATTGGGCTTGTTTTGGGGTCCGGGCTGGGTCAGTTTGCTGACAGCATTTCCGATGCTCTCCATATTCCTTCATCTGAAATTCCCTGCTATCCTCAATCCACGGTTGAGGGACACAAAGGCCATTTGGTTTTCGGACGCGTTGCCTCAAAACGAGTACTCCTATTTCAGGGTCGCATCCATTTCTATGAATCCAGCAACCTTCAGTCTGTACTGTACCCCATCCGGGTTGCTCACGCACTGGGTATTTCAACGCTGATACTTACTAACGCCTCCGGCGGAATCAACCCGGCATTCCGCCCGGGCGACCTGATGCTCATTACCGATCACTTGAATCTCACAACACAACAATTCGACTGGTCCGGCTGGAAACACGGCGGCTCTCCCTATGATGCATCCTTGCAGCAAACTGCCAAGACTTGCGCAGACCGGAACAGCATTGAGCTTCAAAATGGAGTCTATGCGGGAGTTAAGGGGCCTTCGTATGAAACAGCCGCAGAAGTGGAAGCAATTCGACGTCTCGGCGGCGATGCGGTGGGAATGTCGACAGTTTTTGAGGCATCGCTTGCACGCTCCCTCGGAATGAGCGTCCTCGGTATTTCTTGTATCACCAATCTTGCCACCGGAATAAGCAAAAGCAAACTCAGTCATGCCGAAGTCACCGAAGTCGGAGCGCTTGCGAGGGACAAATTCTCGCAGCTTATCCGGTCAATAATCTCCTCGCTCTAATCCGTTCTACATTTGGTACAACATCAGGTACACAATCACGCCTGTGATGGAAACGTACAACCAGATAGGAAGAGTC
>CAZJYO010000029.1:0-1232 GCA_964550275.1 uncultured Chitinophagales bacterium | reverse complement strand
CCATCGGGCGATACGCTTATGCTTGTCAAATCTCTTTGAGAGAGCGCGCGACAACGTCAGGATGGCAAGCACGGGAACGGAACTTGCAAGGACGGTGTGCGAAATGAGAATCGTGAAGTAGACTGTTCGAAGGATTCCCGTACCGGTATAGCGCACAGAACCGACATTGAAATGGTATACAAGATAGGAAACAAGAAATGCTGCAGAAACACTGAAAGCGGCAAGCATGACACGCCGGTGAGCGGTGACGTGTTTTGATCGAATGAGAACATAGCCGGTACACAGAAGGACTGCGCTGAGCGTGTTCAGCATTGCATTCAGAGTCGGCACATCGCGGAGTTCTATCGTCCCCCCATTACATCCGATCGAGTCCCATCAGCGCAAACAAGATGGGAAGATATGCCAACGAGACAAAGAACACACGACGGGCCCAGATGGTGTTCTTTGTTGAAAGAAACTTCATGCCGCAAAGAAGAAAGGCAAGGTTCAAGACGGTTCCCGCCACGGCGCTCAATGAGCCGGCAAGACCAATCATGGAAGCCGCAATCGTCACAGGAATCAAAGCGGTACAATACATCACGATGCGCCGGCTGACAAGCACACCGGTTTCATCGATAACGGAAAGCATCGGGTATCCCGCTTTCGCGTAATCCTTCCGATACATCCATGCAAGCGAGAGAAAATGCGGCATTTGCCATAGGAAGAGAATGCCGAAGAGAATCCATGTCTCAAGCGATATTTCATTTCTCACGGCAGTCCATCCCATCATTGGAGGAAGCGCCCCGGGAATTGCTCCAATGACAGTGGAGAACGGCGTTATCCGTTTCATTGGAGTGTAGAGAAACAAATAGGAGATCGATGTTGCCGCGCCCAGGAAGCCCGTCAACGCATTGACGAAAACAAACAGGACCGACACACCGGCCAGGGAAAGTATACTGCCGAACACCAAAACCTCGGCTGATGTCAATCTTCCCGCGGGCAAGGGTCTGTTTTCCGTTCGCTTCATTAACGCGTCATAATCACGCTCAATATATTGGTTGAGAGCCCCCGCTCCCCCGCCCACCAGAAGAGTTCCGAGAAACGTCCAGAACATCACCGGAAGGTTTACATTGCCTGGAGAAGCCAGATACAGCCCAGCCATCGTTGTGAGAACCGAGAGAAGTGTCAATTCCGGTTTGATAAGCGTTATGTAATCTGCAACCCGTGAACGGGTCATAACAAACTCAGCACCT
>CAZJYO010000028.1:8225-15782 GCA_964550275.1 uncultured Chitinophagales bacterium | reverse complement strand
GCAGGACAGCGGCCTTTGGAGCCGTGAGTAGAGGTTCGAATCCTCTCCCGACAGCAGTAGTGTTCAAAACGAATTCACAAGGAAAGAGTACACGTGGCACGAATCAAAGCAAGTGAACTGGAGCTGAAAGACAAGCTCGTCCACATCAACCGCGTTGCGAAGGTGGTGAAGGGCGGACGCCGCTTCAGTTTCAATGCAATTGTTGTTGTTGGTGACGGACATGGTCACGTCGGTATCGGTCTTGGCAAGGCAAATGAAGTCGCGGATGCGATTTCAAAGGGAGTGGATGATGCCAAGAAGAATGTTGTCCAGGTCTCGATTGTCAACGGCACTATACCGCATCCGGTGATCGGGAAGTTCGGAGCAGGAAAAGTCATGCTTCGTCCGGCTTCTCCCGGAACAGGATTGATTGCAGGCGGCGGCGTGCGTGCGGTGCTGGAATCTGCAGGCGTGAAGGACGTCTTGACCAAATCCATGGGTTCGTCCAATCCGCACAATGTGGTGAAAGCAACGATGGCTGCACTGCAGGAACTTGTCGATGCGCGGTCAGTAGCCACGCGCAGGGGAATGAGTCTTCCTGAGCTTTTCGGCAACACCTCAACGGCGACAAACTAACGGGTGGGTTATGGCAAAGAAATTGAAGATTACACAGGTATCAAGCATCATCGACAGACTTGAAAACCAGAAGAAGACCATCAAGGCGCTCGGACTGGGCCGGCCGAATTACTCGGTCGAAGTTAAAGACACCCCCCAAATTCGCGGCATGGTGCGCAAGGTGATTCACCTTGTCAAGGTCGAAGAAATCCAGTAACAGTTCCGATGTGTTCGGAACCAATTGAGGCAAGAGTATGGCAAAAGACATATTAAGTAATCTGAAACCTGCCGCCGGATCACGCAAGAGGCGGAAGCGCATCGGTCGCGGTCAGGGTTCCGGACATGGCGGGACATCAACACGCGGACACAAGGGTGCAGGTTCACGTTCCGGCTCCGGCTACAGGGCATGGTTTGAAGGCGGACAAATGCCGTTGGTGCGGCGCATTCCGAAACGCGGTTTCCACAACCCGTTCCGTACAGAGTTCCAACTCGTTAATGTCGAAGCACTGGAAAAACTGGCAGGTGCAGGCAAAGTGCAGGGTGGCGTCGTTACTCCGGATGTGCTGGTGAAGTTGGGGGTAGTGAAGAGGTCCTTGGGTCCGGTGAAGGTGCTTGGTTCGGGTGAACTCAAAGTGAAGCTCGACGTCTCGGCGCATGCCTTCAGCAAATCGGCGAAACAGAAAATAGAGCATGTTGGCGGCAAAGCCACCATGATCAGTTCAACCCCGAAAGAATAATGGCAAATATTACAGAGAGTCTTCGCAACGTTTTCAAGATTCAGGAACTTCGTACCCGGATCCTGTTTACTGCCGCGTTACTGATTGTCGTGCGCATTGGGGCGCACATCACGCTTCCCGGAGTCGATGCTTCGCTCCTTGCAGAAGCGGTTCGCAACCAGGCCTCCAATACGCTTTTTGGATTGTATGATCTTTTTGTCGGCGGCGCTTTTGAGAACGCGGCTATTTTCGCGCTCGGTATTATGCCGTACATCAGTTCATCCATTATTCTCCAGCTCCTCGGCGCCGTGGTTCCCTACTTCCAGAAGCTTTCAAAGGAAGGCGAGGAAGGCAGAAGGAAACTCACACAGCTTACCCGTTACGGAACTGTTGCTATCGCAGGGTTGCAGGCATGGGGCGTCAGTGTTCGCTTGAGCAGTATGACCGTCGCCGGTGTTTCGATTGTTCCACCTGAGGTGCAGGGGGCCGGTTTTACTTTCAGCACGATTGTTTTTTTGACCGCGGGGACGATGTTCATGATGTGGCTGGGAGAGCAGATTACCGAACGCGGTTTGGGCAATGGTATTTCGCTCATTATTTTTATCGGCATCATCGCACGCTTCCCGCATTCCATCGTGGACCAGTTTAATCTGAGCCAGGATGTCATCATCTCTTTGTTGTTTGTTTCTGTCATGGTTCTGATCATCGCCGCTGTGGTGATGTTGACGCAGGCAACGCGCAGAATTCCGGTCCAATATGCGAAGAGGGTTGTCGGAAGAAAAGTGTATGGCGGCGTTACCCAGTATATTCCGATGCGCGTCAACACCGCAGGCGTCATGCCAATCATTTTTGCGCAGTCTATCATGTTCATCCCCAGCACGATCCTCACATTCTTTCCTGAAAGTGAGTTCATGCAGGGGCTGGCAGGGTATTTCGAGTACACATCGGTTACATACTCAATACTGTATGCGCTGATGATTGTGTTCTTTACGTATTTCTATACGGCGATTGCATTTAATCCCAAGGACGTTTCGGAGAATATGCAGAAGCAGGGCGGATTTATTCCCGGCATTCGTCCGGGCAAACATACCGCCGACTTTATCGACAATATTCTGACGAAGATTACATTACCGGGTTCAATTTTTCTTGCCATCATAGCAATTCTTCCGGCGTTCATGGTGAAGTTTGGCGTTGTCTCCAGTTTCGCCCAGTTCTTTGGTGGAACCAGCTTGTTGATTATGGTGGGTGTGGCGCTTGATACCCTTCAGCAGATCGAATCCCATCTGTTGATGCGCCATTACGACGGCTTTATGAAATCCGGCAAGATGAAGGGGCGGCTTCGTTAGGCCATTGGCAGTGTAGTCATGGGTAAGGTGCCGATAAAGTCTGCGCGTGAAGTTGAGCTTATCCGCGAAAGTTGCAGGATCGTTGCCGAGGTTCTTGTTCTTATCGGGACAAGGATCAAGCCGGGTGTGAGAACAAAAGAACTCGACGAATTTGCTGAAGAGTACATTCGTTCGAAGGGCGGAATTCCCGCCTTCAAGGGATACGGCCAGGATAAACACAATCTGTTTCCCGGCACGCTCTGCATATCGATTGATGATGAGGTGGTCCACGGTATTCCGGATGGACGGGTTCTCGAAGAAGGCCAGGTTGTCTCTGTCGATGTCGGGGTTCAAAAGAACAGCTACTTTGGTGATGGTGCAAAGACGTTTCCTGTCGGAAAAGTGACAGTGGAAAAGTCCCGGTTGATGCAAACAACCGAGGAGGCGTTGCGCAGGGGAATCCGGAATGTCCGGGCAGGAAATCATCTGCACGATATTTCCCATGCCGTGCAGGAGCACGTGGAGGGTGAGGGGTTTTCGGTGGTGCGTGATCTCGTTGGTCACGGTATAGGCCGGCAGTTGCACGAGGAACCGGCGATCCCGAATTTCGGCGTGGCCGGAACCGGGACGGTGTTGAAGGAAGGAATGGTGCTGGCCATCGAACCGATGGTGAATGCTGGAACGCACAGGGTGCAGATGGATGATGACGGGTGGACGGTGCGAACAGCGGACGGAAAGCCCTCGGCACATTATGAACACACAGTACTCGTTACGCAAGGAGAAGCGGAGATCCTCACAAGGTAATCCCGAAGCATGGCGAAACAAGGTCCGATCAAGGTTGATGGCGTTATTACGGATACATTGCCGAACGCAATGTTTAAAGTGAGTCTGGAGAACGGACACAATGTGCTGGCGCATATTTCGGGCAAGATGAGGATGAATTTTATCAAGATTCTGGTGGGCGACAAGGTTACGGTGGAACTCTCGCCCTATGACCTCACCAAGGGTCGTATCACGTATCGTTACAAGTAAGAGCGGTTGAAGGAAGCATCATGAAAGTACGTTCTTCAGTCAAGAAGATTTGCAATAACTGCAAGATCATCCGTAGAAAAGGGATGGTGCGCGTTATTTGCAAGAATCCGAAACACAAGCAACGACAAGGTTAAAGGAGACGCCCGTTGGCCCGTATTGCCGGCATTGATTTGCCAAAAAGAAAACGTGCAGAGATCGGTTTGACATATATTCACGGTCTCGGTCACACGTCCGCGCGCGATATTCTTCGGAAGGCGGAGATTGATTTCGACAAGAAGATCGGCGATCTCAACGATGATGAGGTCGCAAAAATCCGCAGTATCATCACTGCCGAGTACAAAGTGGAAGGCGCCCTGCGCGGCGAAGTCCAGATGAATATCAAACGGCTGATGGATATCGGATGTTATCGCGGTTTGCGCCATCGAAGGGGTTTGCCCGTCCGTGGTCAACGCACCAGGACAAACTCCCGCACGCGCAAAGGCAAGCGCAAGACAGTTGCCGGCAAGAAGAAAACAGCCGCCAAGACCTAATCTACATCGCATAGTCAAGGAGCACTCGTGGCAAAAACAACATCCGCAGCCGCGGATACACTAAAGAAACGAAAGAAGATCCAAGTTGACGTCAGCGGCAAGGTCTTCGTCAAGGCGACGTTCAACAATGTTATCGTGACGATCGCCGACATTTACGGCAACACGATCAGCTGGTCTTCGGCAGGAAAAAACGGATTTAAGGGATCGCGCAAGAACACTCCCTTCGCAGCGCAGGTTTCGGCAGAAGCCGCGGCAAAAACGGCGTTTGATCTCGGACTGAGAAAAGTCGAGGTCTTCGTCAAGGGTCCCGGATCGGGAAGAGAGGCGGCAATCAGGGCGCTTCAGGTTGCCGGATTGGAAATCTCCAGCATCAGGGATATCACGCCGATCCCTCACAACGGTTGTCGTCCGCCGAAGCGTCGTCGGGTATAAGAGCAGCATTCAGGGAAACAGGAAAATCTCATGGCAAGATATACAGATCCAAGTTGCAGGTTATGCCGCAGGGAACGTCAGAAGTTGTTCCTGAAGGGTACCAAATGTTTTACGGAAAAATGTCCGGTTGAACGGCGCGGTTTTCCTCCCGGTCAGCACGGACAGTCCCGGAGACCAAAGGTTTCCGAATACGGCGTCCAGCTTCGGGAGAAACAAAAGATCCGCCGGACGTACGGGTTGATGGAAACGCAGTTCAGAAATTATTTTGAGAAAGCCCTCAAACAAACAGGGCGCACTGGTGAGCTTCTTGTGAAAATGTTGGAGCGCCGGTTGGACAACACCATCTACCGCATGGGTTTTGCTCCTTCCCGCAAGGCAGCGCGCCAGTTGGTGATTCACGGGCACTTCCTGGTGAACCAAAAGCCGGTTGATGTGCCGTCATATCTTCTCCGTGCAGGCGATCTTGTGCATGTCCGCGAGAAGAGCAAGAAGCTGGAAGTCATTCATGCCTCCATGAAGCGCATGAAGGATACTTCGATGCTCCCCTGGCTCAGTCTCGACAAAGGATCGATGACGGGGACATTTCTGAATGTTCCGGAGCGTGCCGACATCCCGCTCAATGCGGATGAGCAATTAGTGGTTGAGTTGTACTCCAAGTAAAGCGAAGTGCAGTTGTTGTTTGATTTGGCCAAGAGGATAAAAAGCGTATGACACTATCAGCGATTCAGATGCCCGAAAAGGTGATGCTTGATGACAGCACCTATTCAGAAATGTTCGGACGGTTTATTGTCCAACCGCTCGAGAAAGGTTTCGGCGTCACGATTGGAAACGCGATGCGTCGCGTATTACTTTCATCGTTGCCGGGTTTCGCCATAACGGCATTCAGGGTTGAGGGCGTGCAACACGAGTTCTCTACCATCCCTGGTATCGTGGAAGATGTTCCGGAAATGATTCTGAACCTGAAACAGGTCCGGATGAAAATGGTGAACAAGAAGACCAACCGGGTCGTTATTCCGTTGAAGGGACCCATGGAGTTCACCGCGGGTGACATCCAGAAAGCCACCCCCGATATTGAAATCCTGAATCCGTCTCTCCACATCGCAACGTTGAACGCGGAAACGGATCTTGAGTTGGATTTGCGGATCGGCCGCGGCGTTGGCTACGTAACGGCAGAGGAAAACAAGAGTCCGGAGTTCACGCTCGGTGTGATTGCGATCGATTCGATCTTTACGCCGATCAAGAACGTCCGGTATTTTGTCGAGACGACACGCGTCGGCCAACAGACGGATTACGAGAAACTCACGCTGGAAATTGAAACCGACGGCTCCATTACGCCCGATGATGCCCTCGCCCTTGCCGGCAAAACACTTCGCGACCACATCCAGCTCTTCATTAACTTTGATCTGGAGCCCGAAGCCGAAAAAGAGGAATTGGAACTGGATGCCGAAGCGGCGCGGTTGAGGAAAGTGCTGACCACTCCGGTCGAAGAACTTGAGTTGTCCGTCCGTTCGCACAATTGCTTGCGTGCCGCAAACATCAAGACCATTGCTGACCTTGTGCGCCGCGATGAAGGCGAACTGCTTAAGTTCCGCAACTTCGGACGCAAATCCCTGGCAGAGCTTTCGGAAATCGTTGACCGTGAGGGATTGAAGTTCGGTATGGATGTCTCACGCTACCTCAAAGATGGCGAGTAACATTCATCCTTTTTAAGAATCGATATTGAACAAGCAAAGAGTGAGAAGAATACATGCGACACCGACAATCAGGTAGAAAACTCAAGCGCACGGCAAGCCACCGCCGGGCATTGCTGGCAAACCTCTCCACGCAGTTACTCCGGCACAAGCGTATTACTACAACGGTAGCAAAAGCGAAAGAAACCCGCGGTTTGGTGGAACGCATGATCACACGGGCAAAGAATGCCGCATCAAGAAGCGACGCCCCCGCGGCAGCAATTCACGCGCGGCGTCAGGTGGGTCGTCTCGTCAAGGATCGCGCGGTGATCAAAGAGCTTTTCTCTACGATTGCTGAGCGTGTTGCAAACCGTGCCGGCGGTTATACGCGCATTGTAAAACTCGGCCAGCGTCCGGGCGATGGCGCGGAGATGGCCGTTCTGGAGCTTGTGGACTTCAACACCGGCCAGGAAAAAACTGAGGGAGCGGAGCCGAAAGAAAAGGCCGCTGCAAAAAAACCGGCATCAGAAAAGAAATCAGCCAAAGCAGCGCCGGAAAAGAAACGAAAGAAAAAGGACTCTTCGCAGGAGTCAACTGAAAAGGAGTCCCGCTGATTCGGGGCTCTTTTCGTTTGGAGCCGTTCATTGCGCTGGTGCGCATAAACGTCCGAGTGACATTAAACCGACAATCTTTATGAAGATTACGTCCGCCGCATTTGAGATGGGAGTTGTCAACCTCCGACAGCTGCCCAAGCATTCCACACAGGAAATCGCCTTCCTCGGGCGGTCCAACGTCGGCAAGTCTTCCCTCATCAATAAATTAAGCAGTCGTCGCGCCCTTGCACGGTCATCCTCGGAGCCGGGCAAGACACGCGAGCTCAACTATTATTTCATCAACAACAAATTCTATTTTGTTGATCTTCCCGGCTACGGTTATGCCCGCGTTCCCGATCAAATTCGCTCCAGCTGGGGAACGCTCATCGAACAATATCTTAAGAATCGCGATCAACTTGCGCTGGTGGTTCAACTCGTCGATGCCCGTCATGAGCCGACGGAACTGGACATGATGATGGTGGGATGGCTCGACTATTACGAAATCCCTTTTGTTGTTGTGCTCACCAAATCCGACAAACTCCCGCGGAGCAAGATGCCGTTGCGCGTGGATGCCGCGCGTGCATGCTTTGCAGCCCATAACCATTGCCGTGAAGTCATTCCTTTTTCCGCGATTACCGGAACGGGGAAAACAGAATTGTTGCGCC
>CAZJYO010000028.1:0-8215 GCA_964550275.1 uncultured Chitinophagales bacterium | reverse complement strand
GGTGATTGGCAACGGCCATGAAAAACCCGGCACGAAGAAAACCATACTCTCCAAAGTATCAACCGCATGAAAAAAAGATTGTTCACTCCCGGTCCAACGCCGGTTCCCGAGTCGGTTATGCTCAGGATGGCGGAACCGATTGTTCATCATCGGAACCCTGAATTTCAGGCGATACTCACCCGCTTGAATCAGGATCTGAAGTATCTTTTTCAAACAACGCAACCTGTTCTGACGCTCACATGTTCAGGGACCGGAGGAGTTGAAGCGACATTTGTCAGTTTGTTTTCACCCGGCGACACTCTCATTGCGGTCAACGGCGGGAAATTCGGCGAACGGTGGGTCAAAATGCCGCGGGTATTCGGACTGAATGTTGTCGAAATCAAGACTGCGTGGGGAAAAGCGCTTCAGCCGGATCAACTCCTTGATGCATTGAGAAACAATCCCTCGGTCAAGGCCGTGTACATGGTTCACAGTGAAACCTCAACGGGGACTGCCACCGATATCAAAACCATGGCGGAAATTGTTCGAAAAAACTCGGACGCGCTTGTTTGTGTTGACGGGATTACCGCAATCGGGGCCCACGAATTGCGATTTGATGAGTGGGGAATTGATGTGTGTGTGACGGGCTCACAGAAGGGGCTCATGATTCCGCCGGGACTGGCGTTTGTGGCAGTGAGTGCGCGTGCGATCAAAGCAATGGAATCGTCCACCCTGCCGAAGTTTTATTTTGATCTGCGAAAGGCGTTGAAATCACACGCGGATAATGACACACCCTGGACACCCGCGGTCTCACTGGTCATCGGAGTCGACGCGGCGCTCCAGATGATCAAGAGCGAAGGCATTGAGAATGTCTGGGAACGTCATCGCCGCCTTGCCATGGGATTGCGCTCCGGAATCGAAGCCATGGGAATGAAGCTTTTCTCCGATGCCCCTTCCTTTGCCGTCACTCCTGTATGGCTTCCCGAAGGAATGGATTGGAAGGCCTTTAACAAGACACTGAAATCTGACAACGGTATTACCATTGCCGGAGGTCAGGATGAATACACCGGGAAAATATTCCGTGTTGCTCACCTTGGCTATTACGACGATCTCGATATGCTCGCGTTTGTCGGCGCGCTTGAACGGACGCTTCTTGCGCACAAGCATCCCATCCAGCCCGGAGCGGGGCTCGCTGCAACCCAGAAGAGTTTTCTCACCCGCGCATGAAAATTCTTATCAGCGATCAGATCGAAGAACGTTGTCGTGAGATCCTGCACACGGAAGGATTTGAAGTTGACTACAAGCCCGGCCTTTCGGATGACGAACTCAAGAACATCATAAGCGGGTATGCCGGATTGGTTGTCCGGAGCGCCACCCAAGTCACCGCGCAGGTGATAGCGGCGGCAACTTCCCTGAAAATTATCGGACGTGCCGGAACCGGTGTTGACAATATCGACGTGGAGGCAGCGACCCGGCGCGGCATTCTCGTCATGAACACTCCCGGCGGCAATACGATTTCCACCGCCGAGCACACCGTCTCCATGCTCCTTTCTCTCTCGCGCAACATACCACAAGCGCACGCAAGCCTTGTTGCCGGAAAATGGGATCGGAAGAAATTCACCGGAACGGAAGTCTCCGGGAAGACTCTTGGGGTTGTGGGCCTGGGAAAGATCGGCCGCGAGGTTGCGGTCCGGTGCCAGGCCTTCGGGATGAAAACCATCGGCTACGATCCGTTGTTGAGCGAAGACGTTGCGCTTAAAATGCGCATCGATTTGGTTTCGCTCGACGAACTGTACCGTCGTTCGGACTTCATTACAGTACACACGCCACTTACCCCTGAAACCAAGGGACTGTTGAATGACAAGACCCTTGCCATGTGCAAGCGTGGCGTCCGGCTGGTTAATTGTGCCCGCGGCGGGATTATCGATGAACAGGCGCTCGCACGAGCCCTTGCATCAGGCCACGTTGCCGGCGCCGCATTGGACGTGTTCGAGGTGGAACCGCCCGCCGGCAATCCATTGCTTTCGCACGCGCACGTTATTGTTACACCTCATCTCGGTGCCTCCACAGAAGAGGCGCAGGAAAAAGTCGCCGTCCAGATTGCTCATCAAATGGTTGATGCGTTCAAAGGCCGCGGGTTTGCAGGTGTCGTGAACAGCGCGGCAATGGAGCTGACCCTTGAAGCAGGGTTGAAACCGTTCCTTGGCCTTGCCGAGAAAATGGGGAGCTTCATAGCGCAAACCATCAACGGCAAACTTTCAACGGTTGGCATTTCTGTCCAGGGGGAAATGCTCAGCAGGTCCGTTCCGCTTCTCAAGGCATGTGTCCTCCGCGGAATTCTTGGCCACCTTCTTCCCGAACATGTGAATGTTGTCAATGCGCCTTTCCTCGCGGAGGAAATGGGATTAAAACTGCAGGACTCGGCGCCGGAAAAAGAATCCTTTCCCGATTCGCTTCAGATCAGTTTTGATAATGACGGCCAGCGGCGCGAGGTTGTCGGCACCGTGTTCGGACAATCAACCATCCGCATCGTAAAGCTGGATGGATTCCGGTTTGAAGTAAGGCCGGAGGGAACATTGTTGCTCTACAATAATATGGACAAACCGGGCATGCTTGCCCGCGTGAGCTCACTGCTTGCCGCGCATCAGGTCAACATTGCCGGCGTTTCATTGGGTCGCTCGTCCATGGGTAAGGACGCCTTGACCGTGATGAATATTGACGGAACAATTTCGGACCCGACTGTGCACGAACTTCGCAAGGTTGATGGTATTACGAATCTTAAGGTCGTGACGCTCCCCGCATCATGAGAGCTCCCAACGCTCTCATCAGACCCTTGACAAAGAGCCAATCGGTGAATATATTCCCGCGAGTTTCAGAGACCATCTGACACTTCCTTTCGAGGTAAGTTCAAAGTCCACTCCCGCAAGAAAGTCGCGCATGGCTTGTTCTGAGTTCTTCATCTCTCGTGTGTGTGCGTTGCGCGTCCCGTTCTTCATTTCGGCCCCATTTCTTTCTGTTCCTTTGATGTTCTTCTCCCTGGCAATTATCTCATGTTCCGATCCGGCCCCGCCCGGAGAACGTGATGGTGAAAACCTGTACAGAAACACTGCTCCGGGAGTTGGATATGTCGGCTCTGACCGTTGCGGTTCCTGCCATGTGGAGATATACGATTCTTTCGTGCGGTCCGAAATGGGACGATCCATGTCCATGCCGGATGCTGCCGTTTTCTCAAGGCAAGGACTTCCTGTTCTGGACTCAGTAAAAAATTTGTGGTACGAAGTAGTGCGAAAGGATGGACAGCTTTTCCAGCGGGAGTATCGCATCGGTTCTGACGGGACAATCATTCACGAACGCATGGTTCCGGCGGATCTGGTGATTGGCTCCGGCAATAATCTTCTCATGTATTTCCATAATGAAAATGGAATGCTGTATGAGCTTCCGTTGACATGGTACATACACAGGAAGAAATGGGACCTCAGTCCGGGATATCGCGAAGTCGAAAACCACAGGTTTTCGCGATTTGCAGGGGAGAGGTGCATCGCGTGTCACAATGCGTATCTCGAACGTCGTCCGGACGCTGCTGATCGCTACGCGGAACCGTTCACTCTCGGCATCGGGTGCGAACGATGTCATGGACCGGGCGAGCTTCATATAGCCGAAATGATGACCACCTCCGTACCAATAGCGGAATCACGCGTCAAGAACATTGTTAACCCGCGCAAGCTTTCTTCTGAACGCCAACTGGATGTCTGCCGACAGTGTCATTTGCAGGGGAAAGCAGTTGTGCTCCGCTCCGGAAAGGCATGGTTTGATTTCCGGCCGGGCCAACTTCTTGCATCGCACCGGTCGGTGTATGTTCCTTCCGTTACGGAGGAAGAGGTGATTGAGGTTGCGGACAGTCCGCAACGCATGATGCGCAGTCAATGCTACATCAAAAGCGGGGGAGCGCTTACGTGCATTACCTGCCACAATCCACACCGGTCGATCAAGGAATTCACGCCGCAACACTACAACAACGCCTGTCAATCGTGTCATGAGCCGACGTCACTTGCACAACAAAAGCTCGGGTATCAACACAGCGTTTCCGACAACTGCGTTGATTGCCACATGAACCGGACAGGCAATGAGAACACTCTTCATGGAGTCTCCAATACGGATCATTGGATCAGAAGGGATGCTCGTGCAACCCCCGTGGACTGGACGTCTCTTCGTCTGCCTCCAGCCCGGCGCCCGATCATTGCACTTATCCCTGAAGTGGATTCGCCGGATGACATGCAAGAAGAGCGGAAGGGGATTGCCTACCTCGACTATTTTAAAGAGCGCGATACGCGCGCGCAGTATCTGGATTCGGCGGAATACTATCTCCGGCTAAATCCTGCAGGCACAAGATCAAGGGAAGCGCGGCTCGCCATTGCCGCGATAAACATGTTTCACCAACGCTATGAAAATGCACTTGCTGAATATGAGGCGGTCGCAAAGACAGACACCAATATGGTTGAGGCGCTGGAAGGGGCTGCGCGCGCATATTCCGCTCTGGGGAAGTACCGCGAAGCAACAGAGTGGTATCGCAAGGCGATTGCAAGACGCGGTAGTGAACCTCGCTTCTTTGAAGGGCTCGGGGATGCGCTCGTGAATCTTGACAGCGCTGAATCAGCAATCACAGCGCTCGAGCGCGCGATAAGCTTGGATTCTCAAAGCCCCCACCCGTTTGTGCTTCTTGGAAATCTCTATGCCCTTCATCTAAAGGACTTGGATAATGCCCTCCTGATGTATCAAAAGGCGGTTGAGATCAACCCTGACATCGCTGGCGGATATGCCAATATCGGCAACATTTACTTGCTCAAGCAGGAATATGCCAATGCTGAGCGATTCTACGGTCTTGAGCTTCAAGCGAGGCCAAATTCCATCGCTGGCCTCCTTAATATGGGACGCCTGTACATGGTTACGGGGAGGATCTCCAAGGCAAAGGCCATATTGTTGAGTGCCCTTGAGGTGGAACCGGGACTTGTGGCTGCCAGAGATTACCTTGAACAGATGGAGCAGTGACAAGGAAGTTGTTTTGGAAGAGAAATATCTTGACAAAGAAGCATTCGATGTATATATTCAGCGGAAAGAACCACATCATAACGCCCGTAGCGTTCCAGCAAAGGAGGTGAATTCGTCAGGGGGGATATTGATACTACTTCCAGTACATCATTCCAAAAGTTAAATGTTGTATAGTGACCGTGGTTGAAAAACCAATCCGGTTGCTTGCAGCCCATTCAAACCAATCGCCTTACCATATCTTTCGATAGTCACCAGAAAGGGCTGAACAAATTTTTATAGTCCTTTGGTACACGGGTACTATTTGCGGAAAACAAGGAGAGCCCACGAAATGAAGCAGCAAAGTCTCTCCCTTGCGGCATTTCTTATAGTTGTCGCGGGGATTCTGAGCAGTTGTGTTGATGTACCTTCGGGAGGTCATCAACCACCTGATTATCGATCAAGCGTCCGGTTTATTCACGCCGGGCAGGGTATCGATACCATTGCAATGTTCCTCGGAAGCGCAACGGGGGCGTTGACTCCCGAAACCACATATGTCTTCGGTCCTGAGACATTGATGGTGAGATCGTACCGGGTGTATTCAAACGCTTCGTATCAGCGCGTTCAAGTGGACTTCTCGCAAGTCATGGAACTCCTGATCGACGGAACTTCACGGGGCTCGCTCGGTTTTGGTCAGTCGCTTGGATATATGGATGCCGCCTCAGGAGGTCGTGCTCTCAAGTTGCGCGGAACCGGGGTTCGGGTTGATACGCTGTACACGCGTGACACCGTGGTTACAACCATCCGCGATACCGTGGGACGCGGAAGCAGTGCTCCCGAGGTTGTTACCAACAGGAACAATATTCTTGCCGCTGACGCAGGCTCGATCGTTGCTGTCCTTGATTCAACGGAAGTGGCCTTAAATATGCCGACGCAAACCAAGGCAACGATTTTCCTCACCACAGGTGTTACCACGATAACAAATCAGCGCGACGGACTGATCCGCTACGGAAGAATGCTCTATTTGTATTCCACGGAACGCAATACGTTTATGCCCTCAGGGCTTCCCGACACTCTTCTCGTCCGGTTTATGAACAGTTCGCGCGTTGCAGGTTCTGTGCAGGTGCGCATTGGTATCGCGCCGCAGGTTCTCAATTTGGGCGTCCCCGGCATTGCCGCATATCTTCCATACCAATCAGCCGCCGGTACTTCCTATACATTCCTGTTTTCCAGAACGGCGACACCATCCGTGCCGTTTGACAGTGTTACTATTGCAAGCACGGCGAGCGCACGCGTAACATCCGTGCTCATGGACAGTGCGAACACCGTCGTCGTCAAAACCTACCTTGACGAATAGGTGATTATCATGAACGGTGATCAAGTGAATTTGAGAAAGGAGTCACGCATGCTACTGAAACGATCAGTGATCCTTGCGGGGATGATCCTGCTGGGGGCCATGTCGATGTCCGGCGGAACGACAGGGAAGATAAAGGGAAGAGTCACTGACAAAGCGTCGAACGAAACACTTGTCGGCGCGAATATCCAGGTCGTGGGATCAAGTCTTGGCGCTTCTTCCGACATCAATGGTGATTACATCATCCTCAATGTTCCCGCTGGAGTCCACGAACTGGAGATAAAGTACGTCGGATACCAGTCGATGAAGATTTCCAATGTTCGCGTCAGCTCTGACTTGACCACGGAACAGTCTTTTGCATTGTCCGCCTTGACCGAGGGCGTCACGATGTCCGAGATCGTTGTTCAGAAAGAGCGTGAGCTGGTGAATAAGAACCAGACCAATGTTATCCGCATTCAGACGCAGGAGGATATCGAGAATCTGCCGATTCGCGGTGTCGGAGCCGCGGTGGCGTTAAGCCCCGGTATCGTCGAGCAGGATGGCAAGCTTTATATGCGCGGTGGTCGCGCAGAGGAAGTGGGCTATTACCTTGAAGGCGCAAGCACCCGCAACGTGTTCGGCCGAGAACGCGTCCTCGGCGCTTCCAGCGATCAGGAATATGGTACGGAGCCGAACGAGAACCTGACAACGGTTATCCCTGAAGCGCTTGAAGAGTTCCAGGTTGCGGCAGGTGGATACACGGCCCAGTACGGCGGCGCAAATTCGGGTATTGTACGGGCTACACTCCGGAGTGGAACTCCTTCCTTCAAAGCGAGCCTCCTCGTCGAAACCGACAACTTCACCGACCAGAACGAAGAAGCTCTCGGAGGATTCTCCTACGGGTACAGCAACTATGCGGCAACACTCAGCGGTCCGCTGTTTTCAGACAATATCAAATTCTTCGTTGCCGGCGAAAACCAGTTTGACCGTGACTGGAGAGCAGTTTTTTGGGAAGGGTTCAGGTTTGAGAATTTACCTGATGCACAAGGCGCTGTCGATGCAAACGGCGTTCCCTTGGACACCGTCGATGTTCTTGAAATGGGCCCCGGGAATGTGCCGGGTATGATGCGCAATCGGTACACAGGGAACGGCACGTTGACCATGGATTTCAATCCGATCATTGTTCGTGTCGGCGGTTCGATTACGAATCAGGAACAGCGCGGAAGTTCGCTTGCCATTCCTGAGATCTTCAATCTCGCGCGTCTCCCTATAACGGAAACCAGCGACTTCCTCGTTAATACGAAACTCACGCACGTTGTTTCCCCCACGATGCTCTATGAAGTGAATATCGGGTACGGAGACAACCGGATGAAGCGTTTCGATCCGGATTTTGGCGATGAATTTCTTTTGTACAGCGACAGTCTTGCGAATGCGCCGTTCGGATATCACTTCCGTAATTACAGTGTTGGCCCGGGTTCCTCAACCGATGGAGCCGGTTATCGTTTGTATGGATTCCCCTTCGATAAGTTTGGTCACCCCCAGACAAACTTTGAAAAGAGAACCCAAACCCGATGGACCGGGTCCGTGGATTTCACGGCGCAGCTCGGCAACATTCATGAATTGAAAGCTGGCGGCTCGATGGAAAGCTACCAACTCCGCCGTTATATCGTTGCCTCCCGCGGTTTGCTCACCTGGTACAGGGATAATCCGGATGCGGCCCGCACTCCGGGCGAAGCGCGCGACTTCAGCGTCGGCGATAACGGTAACGTGAACAATTACGGTTATGATTTTTACGGCAACGAACTGGATGACGGAATTGACGGACCGAAAGAGCCCAAGTTCTATTCGGCTTATGTGCAGGACAAGATCGAGTACAAGGAT
>CAZJYO010000027.1:3996-15837 GCA_964550275.1 uncultured Chitinophagales bacterium | reverse complement strand
TCCTCCAGCCGCGAGCAGGGATCCGTCATCACCATAGAGTTCGAGCTCGATCAGAACGTCGAGGAATCAGCGAATGATGTGCGTGACCGCGTTTCGCGCGTCCGCGCCCAGCTTCCCCGCGAGATTGACGATCCCGTAATCTCCAAAGTTGATGCCAACGCTCAAGCCATCGTCTGGCTCGCGTTGTCCAGCCAGCATCACTCGGGATTGGAACTCACGGATATTGCTGACCGGATTCTGAAGGAACGCATCCAGCGCATCCCGGGCGTCGGATCGGTCATTATCGGGGGCGAGCGGAGGTACGCAATGCGCGTCTGGCTGAATCCGTTACGCATGGCCGCCCACAAACTCACCACGCAGGATATTGAAGCCGCTATTCGACGGGAGAACGCTGAGATTCCCGCGGGACGCGTGGAAGGAATCGAGCGGGAGTTTGCTGTCCGTACTCGCGGCGAACTTGCAACCCCCGAAGAATTCGGGGCGGTGATCGTCGCGCGGATCGACGATACAGTGGTGCGCTTGCGCGATGTTGCCGAGGTGAGCGTCGGCGCCGAGGATGAGCGGACCGTTGCGCGCTACAACGGTGAACCCGCTGTGGGACTCGGCATCGTGAAGCAATCGAAAGCAAGCACCGTGGACGTGGCCGAGGAAGTCCGCGCTTCACTCAAAGACCTGGAAGCCCTCCTTCCTGCCGGCATGAAATTGGACGTGGCGTATGATTCCTCCACATTTATCAAAGAGTCCATCAGCGAAGTGCAGGAAACACTTGCGATCGGCATGGTGCTCGTCGTTCTTGTGGTCTATGTGTTCCTGAAAAGCGCGCGGGCAACGCTCATTCCGACGGTTGCCATTCCCATCTCGATCATCGGCGCGCTGGCCGTGGTATATTTCTTCGGTTACACGATCAACATTCTTACACTGCTTGCTCTCGTGCTGGCTATCGGTCTCGTTGTCGACGACGCGATTGTCGTGCTTGAAAATGTGTACCGCCACATGGAAATGGGAAAGAGCCGACTGCAGGCCGCCGTTGACGGAAGCAAGGAGATTGGTTTTGCCGTTATCGCAACAACGATAACGCTTGTGGCAGTATTTGTTCCGCTGGCATTTCTCACGGGCAATGTTGGACGTCTCTTCAATGAATTCGGAGTGGCCCTCGGCGTCTCCGTCTTGATCTCCGGGTTTGTGGCTCTCACTCTCACGCCAATGCTCTGTTCAAAAATCCTGAAACCCCTTCACCACACGAGTAACACGTGGGCTTCCCGTTCCTTTGACAAATTCTTTGAAGGACTGGATCGCGGGTATGCGCGGATCCTGAAAGTCGCCCTTGGCCGTCCCGTTCTCATGATCATTGTCGCATTTCTCACCGTTGTGATAAGCGGCGCTCTTGTCTGGCTGCTCCCGAGCGAACTCGTCCCCACGGAGGATAGAAGCATCGCGTTCGGTATTGTTCTCGCGCCGGAAGGTTCCACACTGGAATACACTGACCGCTACATGCGCCAGGTGGAGGACCACTTGCTTCCCTTGCCTGAACGCCGCTCATTGTTCACCGCCATTGGACTCGGTTTCGGCGGCCCGGGCCGCGTCACCGACGGGTTCGTCTTCCTCGGATTGAAACCGCGCGCCGAGCGGGACAAGTCACAGCAGGAACTCGTCCAGCAACTGTTCCCCCGGCTTCTCAGCATTCCCGGTGTTCTCGCGTTTGTCATCAATCCGCCGAGTATCGGGGGCAGGTTCAGTTCGAGTCCGGTGGAGTATGTTCTGCAAGCCGAGAGCTATGAGGAGCTTGGCAAAGGCGTTGGAACGGTTATGGGTGAAGCCCAGAAACTTGGATACATGATCAACCTTGATTCCGATCTCAAACTCAACAAACCCCAGCTTGATCTTTCCATTGACAGGGAGCGCGCCGCGGGCTTGGGCGTTTCCGTCACAGATATCGGATCGACGCTTGAGGCAATGCTCGGCGGAAGAGTAGTGACCAATTTCAAGCGCGGGACGAAACAATACGATGTTATTGTGCAAATGGAACCCACTGCGCGTGCAACGCCGGATGCAATCCGCGAAATTTATATTCGCGGTTCGGCCGGACTCGTCCAGCTTGCCAATGTTGTCCGCGTGGATGAAACTGTCGCGCCGAAGGAACTCAATCACTACAACCGCGTCCGGTCAGCAACAATCTCCGCAAACCTGGTCCCCGGCGTCAGTCTGGGTCAGGCACTCGCGGATCTGGACAAAATCACGAATGAAAAACTTTCAGGGTCATTCAAGCGCGAGTATGCAGGGCAATCGCAGGAATTCGCTTCGTCAAGCTCGAGTTTGTACTTCATGTTTTTGCTCGCCGTTGTGTTCATCTACCTTGTGCTCGCCGGGCAATTCGAAAGCTTCATCCATCCAATGACTATTCTGCTTTCCGTGCCCCTGGCGGTGTTCGGAGCCCTTGTAACGTTGTGGATCTTCGATCAAACGATGAACATCTACTCTCAAATCGGGCTCATCATGCTTGTGGGATTAGTAACAAAGAATGCGATTCTGATCGTGGAGTTTGCCAACCAGCTGCGGGAACAAGGAGAATCCATCGGTGACGCGGTGTTTCACGCGGCAACAATCCGCCTCCGGCCGATCCTTATGACATCCTTCTCCACCATATTCGGCGTGCTTCCCATCGCGCTCGGGTTGGGCGCTGGCGCCGAATCACGACAGCCGCTGGGTCTGGCTGTTGTGGGAGGCATGTTCTTCTCGACGTTTCTTACCCTTGTTCTTGTTCCCGTGTTATACACCCTCCTTGCCCGGTTCTCCTCATCGGGGCCGGTCGAAATCGATGGCATGGTGCCCGATGACGAACCAACACCCGTAGCATCGACGGCATTCAGCGGCTCTGCACGGGAGATGCTTCCAAAAAATCCATAACCGTTGGAGACTCGTTCCATGAATGCACGTTTCCCCGTATCAGTCCTTCCTGCAATCCTGATATTTGTTTCGGCTCAAAACGCCGAAGCCCAGAGAAGCAGCAAGCAACTCCTCGATGAGGGCTACAAACGATACGGTATAGAATTCTGTACGGTCACCTACGAACTTGTTGGGATGCTCAAAGGTACGGAGACAATCACATTCGACAGATACGGCCTGCGCGAAGCCAAACTGACAAAAACCACTATGTCGGCGGGCACGATCACCGTTACAACCAACACGCTGACGATCATGGACGGCGAATTCACTTACGCTATTGATCTCGACAAGAAAACGGGCACGAAAACCACCAACACGATGACCTCCTCACTCGCACAACAGTATGGTGAAAAGAATATGGAGGCGATTGGCGATGAGATGATGAAGCGGATGGGCGGAAAGAAGACCGGATCAGAAACAATCGCTGGCAAGACGTGCGACCGCTGGGACGTTGCGCAACTCAAAAGCACATCATTGGTTTGGAAGGGGATTCCCCTTAAAACCGAGGTAACTCTCACGGGTACGAAGTCCGGTACTACCGCTGTCAAGGTTGACGATAAAACCGGCGTCACCGACAAGATGTTTCAAATCCCGGAGGGCACCAAGATGCAGGACAAAGGTGCCCTTCCCGATTTGATGAAAAGTTCGAAGGGAAAAACAAAGTAAACAGGTCCGCGGAAAACGGGGCCCGAAAGCCCCGATGTTTTCCGGCTACTTCAACAGCAGTAACCTTCTCGTCGAAACAAATTCTCCGGCTTGTATTCGATACAGGTACATGCCCGAAGAGAGATCGTCCGCCTCCCATGTGATCTCGTAGCTTCCCTTCTCATGATGTGAAGCTACAAGCTCGCGCACTTCACGTCCAAGCATGTCGTATACCCTGAGCGTCACCACACCGGATTGAGGAATCGCGTAGCGGATTGTTGTCGATGGGTTGAACGGATTGGGGTAATTCTGCGCAAGTCCGTATGTCGTTGGAACTTCATCAAGAACTCTTACGCTGGGAGGAATTGTCGAGGGTGAACCACTCAATTCCGGATCAGGACCCGCGGCGTAGTTTTGGGTGATTTCCGCAGAGCTTAATGCCCGTCCATACAATGCCACGAGGTGCAAATCGCCGTACCACGGTCGGTTCATGGAAACCTCGTTCGCAATACTCAGGGGATACGTCAAATCCCAATTGAGAAGTGTTCCGGCCACGTCGACAGTTCTTACCGAGACGCCGTCAACATACAAACGGGCCACGCCCTCCGGCGACCGTGTGTACACAAGATGCGTCAGTTCTCCGGTGATGAGTCCTTCAGAGGAAGTGGCATTGGGGCGAACCTGGTTGTCGGTAACCGTCGTTCGCATCCTGCCGATATAACTTCCTTCCTTCGTTTCGAGCGAGAAATTGCGTCTGTTCATTGTTTGCTTCTGTGCATTGGAAACAATACGCGCCAGACCTCCGTCATCGCAATCGTCATCGTCACAGTCAAGGCCATTGGCGGGGCTGTCATCGTCTTCATCTTCGCAATTGGGGCGAACCCAGGCCTCTACGGTCAACGCGTTTGCCGTCATCGCACCAAGAATAATCTTGGTCGCAGGTCCCGCGGATCGAATCACCGTTTTCTGCTCGACGGTCAGATACCCCGTTTGCCACTCGGTCCTCCAGGGATGGCTGATCTGCAGGTTGAGTGGCGGGAGAACATTGGAAACGTCGGACACAGTATTTCCGGAACCTTCATTGAAGAGGTAGAGTGCGAGCAGCCCGGCAGTAACACGGTCGTCATCCGTAATCACGACAAGTTCCGCCTCGGAACTCGTTGCACTCCCTGCGGCATTTGAAACAATGCACCGGAACATGGAGCCGTCATCCCCCGGTGTTGCCGGTGGAGTAGTATACGAAGCGGACGTCGCGCCGGGAATGTCGGTCTGGTTTTTCTGCCACCTGTGGGAGAGTGGTGCGGTGCCTGTAGCCACCACGGTAAAGGTCGCTGTTCCTCCGAGGTTGACGGTAGCATTGGCCGGATGTTGCGTGATTACCGGCGGAGTTCTTACGGTCAGGGTTGCACTCGAACTTGTGTCCGACCCTGCCCCATTCGAAACGATACACCGGAATTGAGAGCCGTTGTCTCCAGCAACAGCCGTCGGAGTCGTATAGGATGAAGATGTTGCCCCCGAAATACTTGCGCCGTCTTTTTGCCATTGATACACAAGAGGCGCCGAACCTGTAGCCGCAACAGTGAATGTCGTTGTCTGGCCGGCATTGATCGTTGCGTTCACAGGGTTTTGCGTAATGGCCGGAGCAGAAAGCTGCGTACCATCCTCCGGCGCTACCGGTGAAGCAGTATTGAAGAAGTAATCGATACTTGCGGTGTGCGCGGGCGACGGCGAGCCGGCGTTTCCGCCGTAAGGGCCGATCGCAGCAAGGTTCATGACATGATTGAACGAAATGGCGTTCGTCCAAATCGATCCATCCGTCGAGTACTTCATGAGCCAGCCGTTTCCGATTCTTTTGACGCGCATAAACATCGGCGCTGTTCCATTCGGGCCAATCACTGCGTTCAGCCGCGTTGTTGCAACTCCATTCACAAGCGATGCAACAAACGCCCGCGTTGACGATCCATCAGAATAGAACTCGAAACGAATGAATGAAGAATTGTTTTCCTGCGCGACGATGCCCTGCAATTGAAAACGTTCCGTCACGCCGGATTCAAACTTTGCTTCCACCTCGAAGTCTGTATTATTTGCCGGCTGAACAAGACGCGGCGCGTTGTTTCCGGCAGTCCAGGGTTCATGAGCCGTACCACCGGGCACACCGATATTCACCCATGCATCGATGGTATTGGTGCCCGTCAGCGTGAAAGAAGCATCAGAAAGCGGGTTCACCATACTCCACAATCCTGTATTGATTGAAGGCGCGCTGAAATCGTCGGATACAATCGTTGATGGAACCGGTGTTTTCGCCGGAACAACCGTAACATTCCCAAAGCGCGCATCCACATGATGCGCAACCAGCAATACGCTTCCTTCCTGGGGATCGGTCGTCGCTTCCTGTCCGATAAGGTCCCATTCGACGGGTTCAATCCCCGCCGCTTCCCACACTTTCATCATGTACAAACCGCCGTTACCGGGAATACTTTCCACTCTCATCTTGAAGATATACTGGGTATTGAAGTTGAGAATTCTTCCGGTGGAATCCTGATCCAGGATCTGAATATTGTTTCCCAGCAGGCGCACCTTCTGTCCGGAGGCAGTCCATTCATTCCATCCAAGCGCGCCGAGGGGAAGATACCCTGTTTTCGGTTGGCGTCCCGCAAGACTCGCGGGAAGGTCGCTATGTCCGGGCCACCGCATGAGGAATCCCACACCGCAACCGTTACTTGGGGGCGCAAACCCCGAGGAATCAAGACCGAGGATGGTGATGGGCACGGTGATTTCATAATCTGACCACGATTGTTCACCGATTGCCACGAATCTGTCGTATCCAAGTTCAACAGGTTTCAAAGTCCCTGAGTCGATCGTCCATTTCCCGTCCATTACCTGCGCGACATTGCCGATGCTTCCTGCCGTTGACCAATTGATGGAGTACGGCAGAGGCCATGCCTGGCCTGCAGTGTAATGCACGGTCACCGTTTCACGCTCGGTAACACCGCCATCAAGAGCCGTGAGCACAACCTGATTCGCACCCGGAAGAAGGTTCTTGATAGGAATGTCGGCATTGAAATCGCCGGGTTTTTCAAGCCGCCTGTCATCGGGGCCGAGCGAAAGAGTTTCCTGAACTCCTCCATTCAGCGTATAGAACATCACCGTATTCTTGGAGGGCGAAACATTGCCGACAATGTCTATGAACGGAATCGGATTCCCGAGTCCGCCAAAGTTCTGCGTATTCCCGTACCAAACATCAATAAGGAGTTCGCCGACCTGGCCTCGCTGTGATTCAGCTGCACGAGCGCTCAGACAACACAGTACCGTCAGCGCAACACATGCGATGATTGATTGGAATTGATTTTGAAACTTCATTACTGCCCCCATGATTTTTTAATGCGAAATAAGGTCTGCTTTCGGAGCAGAGCCGGGGGATAAGGAGAGGTCGGATGGTGTGATTAGAAACAACTTAGCGATGCAAATTGAAAGATGCAACCATGCCCACGCGGCAGATCACAGGAACAGGGTCGGACTTGGTGCAATGACTCACGGCGTTCAACGCTGAAGCAATTCCGCATCCTTTTTACAACCTTCTTGACTATGGAATTGAAGCAGAATACATTGCAGAACGGGAATGGATTCGTGACGAAAGCATATAAAGGACGGGCAGCAGGGTTCAACACCGTAAATCGATTTGAGGGACATCACTTTGAACCCCTTGATATTGAAGCTCCCTACGAAGAAAACGCCCCCCAACTCAGAACTTCATTCTATCTTGATTCGTCAAGGTCCATTCTCGCAAGGAACAACAGCCCCGATCTTCCGTTTTCGTACAGCATCAATCCCTACCGCGGTTGTGAACACGGGTGCATCTATTGTTATGCACGCCCGTCGCACGAATATCTTGGCTTTTCCGCCGGTCTCGATTTTGAATCAAAGATTATGGTGAAGATGGATGCTCCGCGGCTCCTGCGGGAGACACTCCGGAAGGAATCATGGGAACCGCAGATGGTGGCATTTTCCGGCAACACGGATTGCTATCAGCCCATCGAGCGAAAACTCCGCCTCACGCGGCAATGCCTTGAGGTGTTTTTGGAATACGGCAACCCTGTCGGCATCATTACCAAGAACGCGATGATTGAACGCGATATTGACGTCCTTCAGCAAATGTCGGAGATGAACATTGCCGCCATTCTGATGTCCATTACCACATTGAACCGCGACTTGGCGGGAAGGATGGAACCGCGGACTTCATCGCCTGCGGCGCGGCTGCGTGTGATTGAACAACTCGCGAAAGCAGGAATTGTTGTCGGCGTGAATGTCGCGCCGGTCATTCCCGGATTGACCGACGAAGAGATCCCCTCCATCTTGAAGGCTGCGTCGGAGGCCGGGGCAACAAGAGCCGGCTACATCCTCGTTCGCTTGCCGGGACCTGTGGAGCCGCTTTTTCTGGACTGGTTGAAACGCGAAGTGCCGGATCGCGCGGGAAGGATTCTCAACAGAATCACAGAAACGCGGCAGGGAGGGTTAAGCGATTCACGATTTGGATCGCGCATGACAGGTCAAGGTGAAATCGCAGCCGCAATTCACCAACTCTTTGATCTCAACATCAAAAAATACGGTTATAAAAAACGGTGGGAAGGGTTGACGACCGTTCATTTCACAAGGCCCGGAAAACCCCAGATGGAATTGTTTTCCTGAGGTCTACTTTCCGATAAGCTGCTTGTACCCTGCCGCCTGCAGTAACCCGTCCACTTCCGAAGTGTTGGAAAGTTTAATTTTCACCATCCAGCCCTTTCCGTACGGATCCTTGTTCACAAGTTCGGGAGTGGTTTCCAGATCCTTGTTCACTTCAGCGACGGTCCCTGAGACAGGCGCATACAATTCCGACACCGCTTTCACCGCTTCGATCGTACCGAACGAATCATGCTGTTTGATCACCTTTCCGGTCGCAGGCAATTCCACAAACACCACGTCTCCCAGTTCACCTTGTGCGTATTCCGTAATCCCGACGGTTCCCGTATCTCCGTTCAGTAGAATCCACTCATGATCTTTGGTGTATTTCAGCGTCTCGGGGAAATTCACAATTGCGTTCCTTTCTTATTAGACTGTCTCTTCCGGAACAAGCTGAAAGGAATTCAGGAAGCCCGTATCGAATTTGCCGCTTCTGAATTTGTCGTTTCGCATGACCTGTCGATGGAAGGGAATGGTTGTCTTGATGCCCTGAACCGTGAACTCGTCGAGGGCGGATGCCATTTTATTAATTGCGCCCTCTCGTGTTTGGGCAAACACCACGAGCTTGGCAATGAGTGAATCGTAATAGGGCGGAACATGGTAGCCGGCATAGCTATGCGTGTCGACGCGAACACCGAACCCGCCCGGCATATGAAAATCCGTGATCTTTCCCGGACTGGGCCTGAAATCGTTGAACGGGTCCTCCGCGTTGATGCGGCACTCGATCGCGTGACCCCGTGGAATGATTTGCCGGCGAGGAAGTTTCGACCCGGATGCAACCTGCAACTGGAGTTTGATCAAGTCATGACCCGTTACTTGCTCGGTCACCGGGTGCTCAACCTGGATGCGCGTGTTCATCTCCATGAAATAGAAATCGCCGTTCTTGTCAACAAGAAACTCAATCGTGCCGGCGTTTTCATAATTGACCGCCTTGCATCCTTTGATCGCCGCCTCTCCCATCCGTTTACGGAGCGAATCGTCCACCGCCGGTGAGGGTGATTCCTCAATGAGCTTCTGGTGTCTGCGCTGGACGGAACAATCGCGCTCTCCCAGGTGGATGACGTTGCCATGCTGATCCCCGAACACCTGTATCTCCACATGGCGCGGTTCTTCAACATATTTTTCCAGATACACATCCGGGTTGTTGAAACCTTGCTGCGCTTCGTGTTGCGCGGTCTTGAATGCGTTTTCGAACTCCGATTCTTCGCGCACGATACGCATCCCGCGGCCGCCTCCACCGGCCACCGCCTTGATGATGACGGGAAAGCCAATGGATTTTGCGATCTCGACCCCTTCTTCGGAAGACTTCAAAACGCCGTCGCTGCCGGGAACAACAGGAACGCCCGCTTTCTTCATGGTATCCTTCGCAAGGGCCTTGTCCCCCATCGCCGTGATCATTTCCGGCGTCGGCCCGATAAACTTGATACCGGACGTTGTGCAAATCTCAGCAAAGCTTGCGTTCTCTGCGAGGAATCCGTAGCCGGGATGAATGGCATCAACATTGGTAATTTCCGCGGCGGCCATGATGCGGGGAATCTTCAGGTAGCTTTCTTTTCCGGCAGGCGGACCAATACACACGGCCTCATCTGCAAACCGCACATGCAGTGAGTCACGGTCGGCTTTGGAATACACCGCAACCGTCTTGATCCCGAACTGCTTGCACACACGGATGATGCGAAGGGCTATCTCCCCGCGATTGGCGATCAATACTTTTTTGAACACATCAACTCCGGAGGGTCGTCGTTGAGTTACGCTTTGTCGACAAGGAAGAGCACCTGGTCGTATTCGACGGGCTGGCCGTTTTCCACCATGACCTTCACGATCTTTCCCGAAACGTCGGATTCGATTTCGTTCATGAGTTTCATGGCTTCAACGATGCAAAGAACCGTGCCGGTGGAAATGGAGGAGCCCACTTCGACAAACGGCGCTGCATCAGGCGCGGGTGAACGGTAGAAGGTGCCAACGATGGGTGAACGGATTTCATGGTGATGCGATGGAGCGGCGGGCACAGGTGCCGGAGCCGCGGCTGATGGCGGCATGGCAGGAGCCGGTGCGGCTATCTGCTGAAGAGGCGCTGCAGCCGGAACCGTCGCAACGATGTTGGCCTTGCTTTTGACAACACGAATCTTCTTTCCCTGCTCTTCGATCTCAACTTCATCAACTTCACTCTCGGACACCAGCTTGATAAGCTTCTTGACGTAACTCAGATCCATTGCAAACTCCAGAGTTTATGTGGAGACCGCGAGAACCCGGCGGAATTCGTCTCCAGCCGGGACGGTAATGACTACGCCTTCACCCGCTCGATATAATCCCCTGTTCGCGTATCGATCTTCAAAACATCCCCCTCGTTAATGAACAACGGAACGGTCACCGTCGCTCCGGTTTCGACCTGCGCGGGCTTGGTGGCTCCCGAAGCCGTATCGCCGCGAACACCGGGCACCGTTTCAACAACCTTCAGTTCCACCGTAATCGGTAATTCAATTCCGGTGATATCACTGCCATTGAACAGCATCTCAATGGATTCCCCGTCTTTCAGGAACTTGGCTCCGTCGCCGATTTGCTCCTCTTCAACAGAAAGCTGGTCGAACGTGTCCTTGTCCATGAAAACAAAACCGGATCCATCCTTGTAAAGAAACTGGAATTCCTTCCTTTCAATCCGTATGATGTCGATGGCTTCGCCAGCGCGGAACCTGTTCTCGATGACTTTACCGCTCTTGACGTTTTTCAGCTTGGTTCTAACAAAGGCGCGCCAGTTGCCCGGATTTACGTGCTGAAACTCAACCACTTGCCAAAGCTCATTGTTATACTTAATGACCAAACCCGGTCGAAAATCTGATGTAGATGGCATAAAACCTTACAAAAATGATGAAAAGTGTGAGAATATGAAGCAAAATCGAGTGGAATGGCCCGAAAATATAACAGCAACGTGGGTGAAAGTCAAGGTTGAAACCGTGGTCCGGCTTTGGGCACTCCCTGTCCTTGTGCTATTCGCGTCGTGCGGCGAAAAAAATAGCCTCAGCCCGAAAGATGAAGTTCTGATTTCTGCTTATCTCGAAATCCTGGAGGCCCGTAAGCAGCCGGTTGCAGGTGCGGATTCACTGACGGTGATTGATTCCCTGCTCAGCAAGCATGGCTTCTCCAGCGAATCCTTTGAAACGGCAATCAAAGAGCGATCAGCAAAACCGGAAGACTGGGTGAGATTCTATCAGGAGGTTACAAGAAAACTTGAAGAGGCAGAAAAGAGAAGGATCGATTCGAGCGCTACGAAGCAGGAGAGTCGGAGTGGGTCTTCTTGATGGTAAAGCAGAACCTGCTTCCATTTCCGTACGAACTCTCTGCCCAGATTTCACCTCCATGAGCCCGCACTATCTCGCGGCAAATCCAGAGTCCAAGTCCAGACCCCTTAATCTCCCTCGCCTCCTTCGTGTCAATCCGCGAGAACTTTTGGAATAACCTATCGAGCTGTTCCTGCGGAATGCCGATTCCTTCATCCGCGACCGTCACAAGAATCTTGTCTTCGCCATGTTCCTTTGC
>CAZJYO010000027.1:0-3896 GCA_964550275.1 uncultured Chitinophagales bacterium | reverse complement strand
GCCTGGTCCACAACAATGGTCAGGTATTCATTCATGCGCCGCTGGTCAAATGTCTCGCCCTTCTTCAATAATGCACGGGCGGCGAGGATAATACTTGCAAGCGGCGAGCGGAAATCATGGGAAACGATTCCCAGAAAATCCGATTTCATCCGGTCCAACTCAGTGAGCTTGGTATTGGCGCGCTTCACCTCGTCATAAAGCTTCGCATTCTTTATCGCACTTCCGAGCTGGTCGCACAATGTTTCCAACACCACCATGTCGGTTTCGTCAAACGCATGCAGTTTCGTGTCCTCAACATTCAGCACACCCACGACCTCGCCCTCAACCCGGATTGGGACGGCAAGCTCTGATTTCGTGCTGTGGTACTCGTACGCCATATAACGGGCGTCCTCGCTCACGTCGTTGAGCAAACAACCTTCGCCCATCGTCGCAACCCATCCGACAACACCTTCCGAAAGCTTTTGTTTGTATCCATGCGGAAGGAAATCCACATAGTTGCCCGAGTGCGCCACAAGGATCGCGACATCTTCCTTGAAGTCCACCATAAAAATGGTGACGTCAAAATACTTGAAGCTCGTTTGGATTGTTTCGGCCGCCGAACTCAGAAGCTCGTCCAATTCCAGCTGCGATGTGAGCTTCTCGGCGATTTCATTCACCAGCTCAATCTGCGAAAGGCGTTTCTGGGCGTCATCGAAAATTGCCGCGTTCTTCAGCGCTGTCGCCGCCTGGATGGCGAGCAGTTGTGCAATCCACATTTCCTGTTCGTGGTACGCTCCTGCCCTGGCGGAAGCAAACGTCAGTGCGCCGATGGTCTCATTCCCTGTGCGCAGAGGAACAACCATCAACGACTTCATGCCTAAATCAGCGAGGGTACCTTCAATGGATTCGGCAAAAGCGGGGCCGGAGGAAACGTCAATAAAGATGGGCGATTGATTTTGAATTACCCATCCCGACATTCCCTGGTTGACAGGAAAATGCTTTCGATGGAGATCGGTTGCATCGGCGATGGTGGAAAGCGTGGAGACAAAATAGTGGGACCGTGACTTGTTCACGAGACTTGCAAAACACACGTCATGATCAATCATCCATTTGACTTCACTGCGGATGACGTTCAAGATTTCTTCACGACCGCGGGCCGAGTCGATCAAAAGCGCGATTTCACCAAGCGTACTGACTCTGCCGTAAAACGTGTTCGCCTGGAGAACGCGATCACGCATCTCTTCCGCCGAAAGAACGAGGCCGTTCCCGTCTGTGGGATAATGCGTCAGGTCAATGTGAATTCCCCGCGGCGGAGAATTCTGCTGTTCGATTTTACGCTGTTCGGCTTCGGTCACGGGAACATGGAATCAATGTGCAGAGATAACCCTTCCGATGACAAATCCCCTCTCGCCTTTTTTGTCCAGGTGTTTCAACACTGCAGTTTCATCTTTTCTGGAAACTATTGCAACAAGTCCGACACCAAGATTAAACGTGCGCCTCATGTCATCCTCGGGCACGTTTCCCAACTTCTGAATGTAGGAAAAGATTGCCGGCCGCTCCCACGCATGCCAATGAACGTCAAGCGACAAACCCTTCGGGACCACGCGCATCGTATTTCCGACAATGCCTCCGCCGGTGATATGGGAAAGAGCGTGCAGGGGAAACTTATTCTTCAATGAATTGATAATGGCGAGATACGAACGGTGAACGGAAAGCAATGCATCTCCAAGAGACGAACCCAGCTCTTGTACGCGATCTGTGACAGCATGGTGCTTCAGCAACACAGCGCGCGCAAGCGAGTAGCCGTTGGTGTGCAGACCTGTTGATGGAATACCAATCAGGATGTCACCTTTTTTAACTTTTTTTCCGGAGATGATGCGCTTCCTTTCAACAACTCCGACAATCATACCGGCAAGGTCGTACTCGTTCTCGTCGTAGAAACCCGGCATTTCCGCCGTTTCACCGCCGATCAGAGAACAGGAATTTTCCTTGCATGCCCGAACAAATCCGTCAATAATCTGGCGTGCCGTCGTTTCATCAAGTTTTCCTGTTGCGAGGTAGTCCATGAAGTACAGCGGGCGCGCTCCGCAAACAGCGATGTCGTTGACACAATGATTGACGAGGTCCTGGCCGATGGTGTCATGTTTGCCCATCATCTGGGCAATTTTCAATTTCGTGCCGACACCATCAACGCTTGAAACCAGAACGGGAGATTTGAGGCCCTTGAACCGTGCATCATAGAACGCTCCGAATGCGCCGACATCACCAAGAACCGAATCACTGAACGTGGATCGGACAGTTTTCTTGATGTAGTCAACAAGGCGTTCGCCGCGATCAATATCAACCCCTGACGCGGCATATGTCGAGGGTCGCTCCTCTATTTCCCGCTCCCGGATTTCAAATACGTGGAAATAGTAAAAATTATTAAGTCCAATTGCAAGCGGGGAACGATCCGCAGTTTTTTTTAGATGCTTGGAAATCATATTGATAGTCTGGAATCACCTCAGTATATTTATGAATTGTTTTCCGAAAGTTACGGCAAATGAAGGCGGCAGTAATCACAGATACCAAAAAGTCGTTTCCCGTCGGCAAGATTCTTTGCCTCGGGCGAAACTACGCCGGGCATGCAAAGGAAATGAAAAGCGACGTGCCGATGGAGCCCGTTGTTTTCATAAAACCCTCGTCGGCCATTATTCATGACGGAGATTCGATTTGTTTCCCCGCTTTCTCACAGGAACTTCACCACGAAGTTGAAATGGTAGTCCTCATGGGGACAGGCGGAAAGAATATCCCGAAGACGGAGGCGATCAATCACGTTGCCGGATATGGCGTCGGACTGGATATGACGTTGCGCGATGTACAGTCCAAAGCAAAAAAAGCGGGTTTGCCCTGGTCGGTTGCGAAAGGGTTTGACACTTCCGCCCCGGTTTCAGGTTTCGTTGCAAGAGAGCGCGTACAGAATCCGCACAACCTTGCCCTGCGCTTGAAAGTAAATGGAGAGCTTCGCCAATCAGGGAGAACTTCCGACATGATATTCCCGATCGACTTTGTGATCTCTTATCTCTCAACCATCTTTACTCTTGAGCCGGGCGATTTAATTTTTACCGGAACACCCGAAGGCGTGGCAGCCGTGCATCGTGGGGATGTTCTTGAAGCCGCATTGGAAACCGTTTCTTCTCTTACGGTATCGGTACACTAAATGACGTGTGACGTCATCGCCATAGCGATCCCCAAAGGAGGCGTCGGCAAGACCACGACCGCTGTCAATCTCGCGGCAAGTTTCGCCGTGGCGGAAAAACGGACGCTCCTGATCGACATGGACACATTCGGCGCGTCGAGTTTGTCCATGGGTTTCACCGTTGGGAACATCAAATATGGTTTGTCTGACGTGTTCAACTTCACGACAAATCTGAAGGGCGCCATCCACAAAACCGATCTTGCGTTTCTTGATTTCATTCCGTGCAATGTTCATTCACTTCACGCTGAAGAGCGCATCCTCAAGCTTGCCGAAAACCGCTCCATGCTGCGTACGACCATTCAGAGTGTCCGGCAGGAGTACGATGTTGTCATCCTGGATTGCCCTCCTCTTCTTCGCGGACTGACTACCAATGCCTTGATGGCCGCGGATTCGGTATTGATTCCTGTACGATCCGGCCACATCGCCCTTGATGCCGTTGACCGGTTGTTCCGCTATCTGGATTGGATGCGAGAAGCCGCACGACGGGAAGTCCGTGTGGAAGGAATACTGTTGACGATGCATGAACCCAACACCAAGGTCACTGATATTACTCTTCGCGCATTGCAGTCGAAATACGGACACAACATGTTTGAGACGGTGATTCCGCGGAATACGTTGCTCAGTGAATCAAGCTTCTACGGCAAGCCGGCGATTTTATACAACGCCAAATCCCGCGGTG
>CAZJYO010000026.1:0-15921 GCA_964550275.1 uncultured Chitinophagales bacterium | reverse complement strand
AGCGACCGTCTTCTTCGGCGGATGGAATAGCCCGTTTGGCGATGTCATGTCCGGCCCGCTCTGGGGCGCGTTCTGGTTTATCTCCAAAGGAATGGCTTTCGTGTTTGTGCAAATGTGGCTGCGATGGACGCTTCCCCGTCTGCGTGTTGATCAGTTGATGTATGTGGGATGGAAAGTGTTGATTCCGTTTTCGTTTGTGGTTGTCATTGGTGTCGGACTGTGGATCATGATGGCGCAATAAGTATGGGACGATACTTTAAAAATATCTGGGAAGGAATTGTTACAGTGCTCGTCGGGATGAAGATTACCTGGCGGCATTTGTTCACTCCATCCGTCACCATTCAGTACCCGGAAGTAAAGATCAAGCTTCCCGAGCGCGCAAGGAATCGTCTGTACGTTAATATGGATGACTGCATCGGGTGCGACCAGTGTGCGATGGCGTGTCCGGTGGATTGCATCACGATTGAAACTCTGAAGTCAACCCCCGATGTGGATCTTGGACTCACCTCAGTGGGAACGAAGAAGAGACTGTACGTCCCATTGTTTGATATTGATATCGCAAAGTGCTGTTACTGCGGTCTCTGCGTGTACCCGTGTCCAACGGAGTGCATTGAGATGACGGATGTGTATGAATTCTCGGAATATGAGCGCGGCAATCTGAATTACCGTTTTGCGACGATGACGCCCGCGGAAATTGATGCGGCAAAGACAAAACTTGCGGCCTATGAAAAGGAACAAGCGGACAAGAAGGCGAGTGGAGCTCCTGCGGCTGCACCGGCACAACCCGTGCGTCAGCCCCTGCCACCGTTAACGCCGAAAAAACCATCAAACGATCCGCCAAGGGGATAGAGCTCGTGGAACTGTTTGATATCGTCTTCTTTATCTTTGCCTTCATCACCGTGTTCTCCGCGGCAATCGTTGTGTTCTCCAAGAATATTGCCTACTCGGCATTCGCTTTGCTCTTCACATTCTTCGGCGTCGCAGGGCTGTACGTTCTTCTCATGGCGGATTTCCTTGCCGTCACGCAGGTGCTCGTGTATGTCGGCGGTATTCTCGTGCTTTTGCTGTTTGGCGTTATGCTCACAAACCGCGTCGTCAGCGTAAACATCAAGAGCGGATCGGTGCATGCGATACCGGCGCTTTTGTTGGTCGCGCTCGTCGCGGGTTCCATGAGCGGGCTGTTTTATTCCAATTGGAAGGACGTTCCCGTTACGGAAGGAACGGCAGTCACCACGACGCCGGCATTGGGAGAGATGTTGTTGACGACCTATCTGCTGCCATTTGAAATTGCCTCGATTGTTCTGCTTGTGGCATTGATCGGCGCCGCGATGATTTCCCGTCGAGAAAGGAAAGTATCGTGACGTCCTTCATGCAGGATTTTTTTGACTGGCTCCCGAATGTCCAGCTTGCGCATTTCCTCATTGTGAGCGCCCTGGTTTTCGGACTCGGGTTATACGGCATTCTTACACGCCGGAACGCGATTCTTGTTCTGATGGGAGTGGAACTGGTTTTGAACGCAGCAAACATCAACTTCATTGCGTTCTCGCGTTATGGCGGCACCAGCATGGACGGCCAGGCCGCGGCAGTATTTGTCATTATTCTCGCAGCCGCGGAAGCTGCCGTTGCACTTGCCATCGTGCTGAACATTTATCACCGGTTCCAGACAATCAATGTGGATGAAATCAGTACTCTGAAAGAGTAACCTCACACCATGGCCCAGGAAACGCTTCTCAATCTTTCGCTTCTTGTTCTTGTGTTGCCGCTGGCCGGTTTTGTCGCGCTCATGTTTTTTGGAAAGCGACTGCCGCGCCAGGGTGATTGGCTTGGCGTTTCCGTTATCCTGACGACGCTTGTGTTATCCGTGATTATCCTGAGCCAGAAACTCATGCACTATCACGATGAGACGCTGGCTCTGAATTTCACCTGGATTGATTTCCACAATGTTCCCATGATCGGTCCGTTGCAGATTGTCCTTGGTTTTTCCATTGACAATCTCACGGCAATCATGCTTGTTGTCGTTACCCTCGTGAGTACGCTTGTGCATTTCTTCTCCACGGCCTACATGCACGGCGATATCCGGTACACACGGTACTTCGCCTGTCTCGGCATCTTCACATTCTCCATGCTCATGATTGTCCTTGCCAACAACCTGTTCCTGCTCTATGTTGGTTGGGAGCTGGTGGGGTTGAGTTCATATCTCCTCATCGGTCACTGGTATGAAAAGAAGAGCGCATCGAACGCGGCCATCAAAGCTTTTGTGACGAACCGTGTTGGCGACGTGGGATTTTTCACAGGCATTATGATTCTCTTCATGACCTTCCACACGTTCGGCTTGAAGGAAATCTTTGAACAGATTCAGTCCGGAACGATTCCGAATGGCAGTGAAGCATGGTTGACGGCTGCTGGAATACTGATTTTCTGCGGCGCGATTGGCAAGTCTGCGCAATTTCCGCTTCATGTCTGGCTGCCGGATGCCATGGAGGGTCCGACGCCGGTGAGTGCCCTTATTCATGCCGCAACCATGGTTGCGGCCGGGGTGTATCTGGTGGCGCGGACGTTCCCGCTGATGACAGATACCGCGTTAACGACGATTGCATACATCGGCGCGATTACTGCATTTATTTCGGCAACAATTGCCGTTGCGCAAAATGATATTAAGAAGGTCCTTGCGTACTCCACAATCAGTCAGCTGGGATATATGGTGATGGCGCTCGGTGTGGGTGCCTATACAGCCGGTTTCTTTCACCTCGTTACCCATGCAATGTTCAAAGCCGGACTCTTCCTCGGTTCTGGTTCCGTTATTCACGCGATGCACCATGCAATGCATCATCAGCATGATCATCACACGGATCCGCAAGACGTCCGGAATATGGGCGGCCTGAGGAAGAAGATGCCGACAACGTACCTGACATTTCTTGTCTATACGCTGGCGATCTCCGGTGTCCCGTTGACCTCGGGATTTCTCAGCAAGGATTCGATCCTTGCCGGGACACTCGCGTTCAGCGGTTTGAAGGGGCACATGCTCATTCCCATCATCGGCTTCCTCGTTGCCGGTCTGACTGCGTTCTACATGTTCCGCATTGTTATTCTCTCGTTCTTCGGAGAGCACAAGGATGCAAAGCGGTTCGAACACATTCATGAATCTCCGTTGGTGATGACTGCGCCGTTGATTCTTCTCGCGGTTCTCTCACTGTTCGTCTTCTACAGTATGAATCCGCTTGATGCTTCACACGGATGGATTAGTAATGCTGTCGAGAGGCCGGCATCGGTGGTTCCGCAATCAGTTGCGGCTCCATCAGGAGAAGTGTTTGAAGAAGCGCATCATCACGCGCACGGGACGGCGATGATGTTGTCGCTGGTTGTTGCAGGTATCGGCATTCTTGCGGCATTCGCGACATATTACTGGAAACGTATTAACGCAGACGCGATTGCAGAGCGCTTCGCACCGCTTCACCGTTTCTTGGTGAACAAATGGTACTTCGACGAAGTGTATAATAGTCTTGTTGTGGGCGGAACACTGGCGTTTACCAATACGCTGAAATGGTTCGACGGCACAATTATCGACGGGATTGTGAACGGGAGTGGATGGCTGACTCGCGCGACGGCATTCATCGGGGCAAAGTTTGACTCTCTGGTCGTCGACGGCTTTGTCAATCTCTCGGCATACCTCTCAGGTTTCAGCGGACTTGTTCTTCGCAAAGTTCAAACAGGCAGAGTACAATCGTACCTGCTCTTTGTTGTTGTGGGGGTGATGGTGTTTTACCTGCTCTTCCGGGCAGTGTAATGGGATCCAAGATTTCTATGTGTGAATCCAGGAGGATTGAATCGTAATGCATTTCCTTGGCGTTGGTGTTCTCACCTGGCTGACCTTCCTGCCCGTCGTGGGCATGATTCTCGTTCTTCTGCTTCCGAAGGAGAACAAGAATTTGGTCCGCATAACCGCACTGGTCGTGACGGCTATCCAGTTGCTCCTCGCAATCCTTGTGGTGATGAAGTTTGATAAGGGTATGGCTGGAATCAACTCGATTGCCGGAATGCAGTTTGTTGAGCGGGCTTCATGGATCGACATCAAGAGTGTTGCATGGTTCGGCCGTATTCACATCGAATACTTTCTTGGGATTGACGGCTTGAGCGTGACCATGGTGTTGCTCACCGGTTTGATCAGCATGATTGCGGTGATGTCTTCCTGGACGATTGAAAAATCCGTCAAGGGATATTTTGCGCTCCTTCTGCTTCTTGACGCCGGCATGATGGGCGTGTTCGTGTCGCTGGATTTCTTTTTGTTCTATGTGTTCTGGGAAGTGATGCTCCTCCCTATGTACTTCCTCATCGGTATTTGGGGGGGTGCGAGACGGGAATATGCGGCAATTAAGTTCTTTCTTTATACGTTGTTCGGCAGTGTGCTCATGTTGTTGGCGATGATTGCGCTGTACTTCAGTGTTAATATGTATATCGACGCGGCGGGAGTGACGTACTCTGTCGCCGAAGCGATGCAGAAGGGTACAGAAGGGCTCCAGAAAATCTACACTTTCAACATGTTGGCCATGATGGATCCCGGTAATTACGCGCCGGATTCGTTGCTTGTCGGCGTGGGGACGGCAATGCGCTACTGGGCGTACATTGCATTGTTCATCGGCTTTGCCATCAAGGTTCCGATCTTTCCGTTTCATACCTGGCTCCCGGATGCGCATGTCGAAGCGCCTACGCCCATCAGCGTTGTTCTTGCCGGTGTGCTTCTCAAGATGGGAACATACGGCATGCTTCGTATCAGTTTTCCGATGTTTCCGGACGCAATGATTCACTTCTCGTGGCATCTTGCCTTGCTTGGGGTGATCAGCATGGTGTACGGCGCCCTTGTGGCAATGGCGCAAACCGATTTCAAGAAACTCATTGCATATTCGAGCGTGAGTCATATGGGCGTTGTTGTTCTCGGCATGGCATCCATGAACACGCAAGGCATGACCGGCGCTGTGTTTCAGATGTTCAACCACGGAACGATCACGGCAATGCTCTTCTTGATTGTGGGAGTAGTGTACGATCGTGCGCATACACGCGGGCTCAATGAGTTCGGTGGATTGATGAACCAGATGCCGCGATACGCTGGTATTATGGCGATCGCATTTTTCGCTGCGCTCGGGCTACCGGGCCTCAGCGGGTTCATCAGCGAGGCGTTTTCCCTGCTTGGGGCTTTCCAGACATTCCGTACCCTGACGATTATTGGCGCTGTAACTATTGTGCTGACGGCGGGTTACATGTTGTGGGTCTTGCAGCGTGTATTCCTTGGGACGATCCCGGAAAAATGGAAGAGCCTTACCGATGTCGATGGCCGCGAAATGGCCATGCTTGTTCCCCTTGCGATTATTGTGATTTTCCTCGGCATCTACCCGTCGCCAATTCTTGATTTGATGAACAGTTCGATGAACTACCTTGCAGACATTCTGCACCGTGCTGGTGCCGGCGCCATGATGGGAGTAAACTAGGAAGGGCAATGGCTGAACAGATTGTAAAAGACCTTCAGTTTTTCTACCCCGAACTGGTTCTTACCGGAACCCTTCTCACGGCGATTCTTGCCGACCTGATCTTCCGTCGGACCTCAAGCATTGTTGCGCTTGTGGTGATGGCGGGGTTTGTGGTGACAGGTATTTGTGTTCTTGCGCAGGCGGAAATGCATACCTCCATCTTCAGCAATATGGTGGCCGTTGATTCTTTCGCGCTCTATTTCAAGCTGATTATAGTTCTCTCCGCGATACTCATTGTCGTGTTCTCGCTCAGTTCTTCGGAACTCAATTCGCCGGGACGAAAACTGGGAGAGTACTACGCCTTGCTGCCGGGTCTGACACTGGGCATGATGTTAATGTCCTCCTCGACAAATCTCCTGATGATCTACCTTGCAGTCGAGCTCTCCAGTATTTCATCCTACATTCTTTCGGGATACACGCGTGAAGCGCAGGATTCCGGTGAGGCGTCGCTGAAGTATGTTATCTACGGTGCATTGTCATCAGGATTGATGCTGTATGGCATGTCGATTCTGTATGGATTGACCGGATCGCTCGATTTGTACGCGATCAACCAATATCTCGCCGGAGGCGATTTTAATACCGTTGCTCTCATGCTTTCGGGCATCATGATTTTTGCGGGCATTGGGTACAAGATTTCAGCGGTTCCGTTTCATTTCTGGACGCCGGATGTGTACGAAGGCGCGCCCATCACGATTACGGCGTTTCTTTCCGTCGCATCGAAAGCCGGAGGGTTTGCTCTCCTCATCAGGTTCTTCAAAGTCACATTTATTGATTCAAGCATTCTCACGCTTCCGGCTGGCGCATGGGCATCATTGGAGGGCTTCCGTTGGTTTGATCTGATTGCTATCGTTTCCGTGCTTACCATGACGCTGGGAAATCTCGTTGCGATCTGGCAAAATAACCTGAAGCGTCTGCTTGCTTACTCAAGCATTGCGCATGCGGGCTACATGCTGATGGGCGTCGTTGTGCTGAACAACGAGGGTCTTGCCGCCATCATGGTGTACTTCATGATTTATCTTTTCATGAACCTCGGCGCATTCTACGTGGTGATGCTGTTCGCGAACAAGATTGGGAGTGAGGATATCGAGGACTACAAAGGACTCGGACCACGGGCGCCTTTTGTCTCTGTTGCTCTCGCAATTTTTCTTGTGTCGCTTACCGGGTTACCTCCGACTGCGGGATTTATTGGGAAGCTTTATCTTTTTGCCGCACTTGTGAACGATGGTTGGATTTGGCTTGCAGTGGTCGGGGCGATTAACAGCGTCATCTCGCTGTACTATTACGTGCGGATCTTCAGGAACATGTATCTTCGAACGCAGGATACGCCGCAAGAGCCGATTAGATTTTCCGCAATGCAATCAGCAACGGTACTCATTCTCCTCATTCCTACAATTCTTCTCGGGTTGTACTTCTCGCCGCTTGTGTCCCTCGCTCAGGCCTCGGTAGGGATATTCGGAACGCCTTAGGCCGGCCTCACCCGGATTTTTCAATGCTGGTTCGACCTCACCCTTGCCCTCTCCTAAAAGGAGAGGGAATGTTTTTTCATTTGAATGGGTTGATGTGCAAATATGAGATAATTGCTCAACGGAAAACTCTTCCCTCCCCATGAGGAGAGGGATAGGGTGGGGTGCTACTTCAGCCGGGCGTTGACTGCCTTTTGAATCTCATCAACAACACTTTCAATACTCTCCACAACTGCCTGATTATCGAACCGTAACACCTTGAGCCCTTGGCGTGCGAGGAAGTTGTCTCGGACATTATCGCTGGTCTTGCCTTCTACGGTTTTGTGTTGTACGCCGTCAAGTTCTACAACAAGTTTTGCGCGCACCGCAAGAAAATCCACGATGTATCTACCGACAGGTGCTTGCCGCCGAAACTTTACACCAAGGTGATTGTTTCTCAGATAACCCCAAAGTCGGTGCTCGTATTGCGTCGATTCCTTGCGCAACTCGCGCGCCCGGGCAAGAGAAAAGTTCGTGTACGTAAGCAGAGGTTGCTTCATTGGTGGCTTGACCTCACCCTAGCCCTCTCCTAAAAGGAGAGGGAATGTTTGTCCGTTGGATTGGTGGTTTGGCGCTCAACAATCAACCGTATTCCCTCAAGCACAAGCGTCGGTTCGCATACTTCAATAGTTCTTGAAATTTGGGCAACAAGCGCCGAGAGTCCGCCCGTTGCAACAACTTTGGTGCTCATTCCCAGTTCTGTGCGTATTCGTGTCACCATTCCATCCAATGCGGCCACGGCACTGTACAGAACGCCTGCCTGAAGTGCGGATTGCGTATCCTTCGCAATGACGCTCTTTGGGAATTCAAGGCTGATGGAAGGTAACTGGGCTGTCCGGCTGTGAAGCGCTTCTGCTGTTGACTTCAGTCCGAGGGTAATGGATCCGCCGAGAAACGTTCCCGATGCATCAATCACGTTGAACGTCGTTGCCGTCCCAAGATCAATGACGATCAATGGGCCGCCGTATTTATGAAATCCTGCCACAGCGCTACATATCCTGTCGGTTCCGAGGGTTTCCGGATTGGTGTACAGGATTCGGATGCCAAGATTCAATGAAGGATTGACCACGATCGCTTGCTTGCCCATGAGCTGCGTCGAAAGTGTATCGAAGAGTTGCGTCAATCGGGGAATAACGGAGGAGATTCCAACCTGTGAAATATCGGCCGGACGAATTTGAAGACTAGTCAGGTGTTGTTCAACTTCCGCCGACGCAATGGAAACACTTTGGAGGGTTTGACTCTCGCATTTCCATGACGCCTTGAGTTGGTCACCGGCAAATACACCGAATTCGGTGTTCGAATTTCCGACATCGATTGCGAGAAGCATGGCTTTGCTTTGAACTAAGAGCCGATGAGGGAGACGTCGCCGGCGTAGAGCGTCTTTTCCGATTCCTCGGTCTGCAGGATGAGTCCGCCTTCCGGGCTTACACCTTTCACCACTCCTGAAATAACGCTGCCCTGGAGAGAAACGGAAATCGGTTTGTTAATCATGGAAGTGTGGGATATCCATTCGGGGAGAATGGATTGGAAACCGGAGGGTGACGCCTGGAAGTATGTTTTCTCAAGTGAGTGAAGAATGGAACGAAACAAATCTTCACGAACAAATGCACGCGATGATTCCAGCTTTACCGATGTTGCCTTCGTTCCCAAGCTTGGCGGGAACGCTGTTTGATTCACATTGATACCAATGCCGATGACGACATATTCAACCGTGTTTTGTTTTACCGAACCTTCAATCAGAATGCCGGCAAGTTTTTTCCCGTTGACGAGAAGATCGTTCGGCCACTTGCATTCCACTTTGAGTCCCGTGGATTTCTCAATCGCATCGGCAACCGCAACCGCAACGTAAAGCGGAAGCAAGTTGAGGCATTCCGCGGCAACCTTGGGCCGCAACACAAGGGAGAACATGAGATTCTCCGCAGGACTGGAAAGCCAAGTCCGCCCATGCCGGCCTTTGCCGTCTGTCTGATTATCGGCAATGACGACGGTCCCTTCAACCGCGCCGCATCCTGCGACGGCTTTGGCGCAATTATTCGTCGAATCAATGGTGTCGAAGGAGAAAATCTTGTTCCCAAAAACCTTCGTTTTCAATCCCTTGCGAAGCGATTGTTCCGCCAGCATACGTGGACTCCCGATTGAAGAATCAAAACAACAGGTTTGTAGAACTGAAGATCGGCTTGGTGGAAAAGCTAAAGGATAGATGTAAGTGCAAGTCTCTCATTGAAAGGCTAGAACGATAATAGATAAATCACCTTGGAAAGTCAAGACTGCAATAATGGCCTTCACTAATGAAAACGTGTCAGATGGCTACCGCCAAGGTTTGGCTCATCCAGAGAGGCGGAACACCTGTAAGTCTATGCTATAAAATAGATTGTAAGGAAAACTCTCCGACTGCTCTCTGTGGCATCCAGATTGCCCTATGAAATCGTAGAAATTTTATGAGTTCACGAAACCAAAGGAGATTCTAGAGAATATGGGAAAAATTATAGGAATTGATCTCGGTACCACAAACTCAGTGGTTGCCGTCATGGAAGGCAAGGATCCGGCCGTTATTGCGAACGCAGAGGGCGGGCGAACAACGCCATCGATAGTTGCGTTTGCCAAATCCGGGGAGCGGCTTGTAGGGCAGGCGGCGAAGCGACAGGCAGTGACGAACTCGGAAAATACGGTATTCTCCATCAAGCGCTTCATGGGGAGATTTTTCAATGAAGTGAATGAGGAGATGAAGCTGGTTCCCTACAAGGTTGTAAAGGGTGATAACAACACAGCGCGCGTCGATGTCGGTGGACGTATTTATTCACCGCCGGAAATCAGTGCGATGGTTCTTCAGAAGATGAAACAAACTGCTGAAGAATACTTGGGTCAGAAAGTGACCGAAGCTGTTATCACCGTGCCTGCATACTTCAATGATGCACAGCGACAGGCGACGAAAGAAGCTGGAGAAATTGCCGGACTAACCGTCAAACGTATTATCAACGAGCCGACTGCGGCTGCGCTTGCCTATGGGTTGGACAAGAAGGGCAAAGACATGAAGGTCGCTATCTACGACCTGGGCGGCGGCACGTTTGATATTTCGATCCTGGAACTCGGCGATGGCGTCTTTGAAGTGAAGGCGACGAATGGTGACACGCATCTCGGCGGTGATAACTTTGACCAGCGCATCGTTGAATACATTGCAGATGAGTTCAAGAAGCAGGAAGGCATTGATCTGCGGAAAGACCCTATGGCGCTTCAACGGTTGCGCGAAGCGGCCGAGAAGGCGAAAATGGAGCTTTCACAATTGATGCAATCGGAAATCAATCTTCCCTTTATTACTGCGACAGCTGAAGGACCGAAGCACCTGACGATGAACCTCACGAGGGCAAAGTTCGAGCAGCTCGTTGATGATTTGATCAAGCGGACAATTGGCCCGACCGAAAAGGCGTTGAAGGATTCCGGGATTTCTCCCAATCAGATTGATGAAGTGATTCTGGTGGGCGGTATGACGAGAGTTCCGAAAGTACAACAACTCGTGAAGGAGATTTTCGGCAAAGAGCCGCACAAAGGCGTGAACCCCGATGAAGTGGTCGCCGTGGGCGCGGCAATCCAGGGCGGCGTTCTTTCCGGTGACGTTACCGACGTCCTTTTGCTGGATGTTACTCCGCTTTCGCTGGGAATCGAAACACTTGGCGGCGTCATGACCAAGCTGATTGAATCGAACACGACAATTCCGACAAGGAAAAGCGAAGTGTTTTCAACGGCATCAGACAGTCAGACTTCCGTCGAGATCCATGTATTGCAGGGTGAGCGCCAAATGGCCGTTGATAACCGGACGCTGGGGAAGTTTCATCTCGAAGGAATTCCCTCAGCGCCGCGTGGCGTTCCCCAGATCGAAGTGACATTCGATATTGACGCAAACGGGCTGCTTCATGTCTCGGCAAAGGACAAAGCGACCGCCAAGGAGCAGTCCATCAGGATTACTTCTTCCAGCGGCTTGAGCAAAGATGAAGTTGATCGCATGAAAGCCGATGCAACGGCCCATGCATCCGAGGATAAGAAGCGTCGTGAGGAAATCGACCTGCGAAACCAGGCGGATAATCTCGCATTCCAGACCGAAAAGCAGATGAAGGAATTCGGCGAAAAGGTTGACGCGGCTTCACGGAACAAGGTGGAAACCGCGAATGAAAAGCTCAAGGAGGCAATTAAGGGCGGCAATTCCGACGCAATCAAGAGTGCGATGGATTCGCTGAATAACGCATGGAACGAGGTTTCGACCCAGATGTATCAACAGGCAACTGCGGCCGGAGCCCAGCAATCTGCGAATACTTCCGCAGGGAATCCTCAGGAAGGGCCGAAGCAGGAGGAGAAGAAGGTCGAGGACGCCCAGTATGAAGTGGTTGATGACAAGGAGAAGAAGTAGTTGATGCGCAAGACACATCACCGGTAAACCCAAGCCCTCGACGGCTGGAATAAAGACCAACGGAAGGCGAGGTGACCCCTCGCCTTTTTGTTGATTACGTGGAAGCAAAGAAAGAAGAAGAAATGAGCCTCAATAAATTCACACTCAAATCACAGGAAGCAGTTCAGCAAGCGCAGGAAATTGCTTCCAGCTACGGCAATCAGGTTATCGAACCGGAACATCTCTTCGCGGCATTGATTCAGGATGCCGAAGGAACGGTTATCCCGATTCTGGAAAAAGTTGGAGTTGATGCCGGCGGGATCAAGATTAAGGTCAATGAGCTGTTGAACAGATTTCCCAAGGTGTCAGGGGCTGGCATTGGTAATCAGAATGTTTCGCAAGCTCTGGCGCGCACGTTTGAAAATGCCCGGAAGCATGCCCGCCAACTTAAGGATGAGTACATAAGCACGGAGCACTTGTTTCTTGCTCTCCTGGATTCAAGGGACACCGCTGTTGGGAGAATGCTCGCCGAACAAGGCATCAACACAAATGCGGTGTACCAAGTCCTGAAGGATATTCGCGGTAATCAGCGCGTCACAGATCAAAATCCGGAAGACAAATATCAGGCACTCGAGCGTTATGGCCGGGATCTGAATGAGCTGGCGCGAAGAGGAAAGATGGACCCCGTGATCGGTCGTGAGGAGGAAATCCGCCGTGTTCTTCGCGTGTTGTCTCGCCGCACAAAAAACAATCCCGTCCTGATCGGTGAGCCCGGAGTTGGCAAGACTGCAATTGCGGAAGGCCTTGCACACCGGATTATTCAGGGCGATGTTCCTGAGACACTCAAGACAAAACGCATTGTTGCGCTGGACATGGGAGCACTTGTCGCTGGGACAAGTTTCCGCGGCCAATTTGAAGAACGTCTCAAAGCGTTACTAAAAGAAGTCGAGGAATCGGAGGGAGAGATCATTCTCTTCATTGATGAGTTGCATACGCTGGTTGGGGCTGGTTCGGCGCAGGGATCAATGGATGCCGCAAACATGCTGAAGCCGGCACTTGCGAAAGGCGAACTGAGAGCGATTGGCGCGACCACCATTGACGAGTACAGGAAATACATTGAGAAAGACCCGGCGTTGGAACGAAGGTTCCAGCCCGTCATGGTGGATGAACCGAGTGTCGAGAGCGCAATTTCCATTTTGCGGGGCCTGAAAGAACGGTACGAAGTTCATCACGGTGTGCGTATCACCGATGGAGCGATCGTTGCTTCCGCCCAACTGAGTGATCGCTATATTACCGACAGGTTTTTGCCAGATAAGGCGATTGATTTGGTTGACGAAGCCGCCGCGAAGCTGAGACTTGAAATCGATTCATTACCTGAAGAACTTGATGACCTTGAGAGAAGAATCAAGCAGCTTGAGATCGAAAAAGAGGCAATTCTTCGTGAGAAGGAGTCCACTTCGCGCGATCAGTTGGAAACCATCAACTCCGGACTTGCAGAACTTAACCAGCAACGTTCGGAATTCAGAGCACACTGGCAGGTCGAAAAGGACCTCATTCACTCCATTCGCAAGATGAAAGAACGCATGGAGGAAGTAAAAGCCGAAGCTGAGCGCAAGGAACGGGAAGGCGATTTGGCGAAGGTTGCAGAACTACGCTACGGTATGATGGCTTCGCTTGAAAAAGATGTTGCCGCCGCGTCCGCGAAGCTCCAGTCGGTTCAAAAGGATCGTCAGATGCTCAAAGAAGAAGTCGATGCGGAAGACATCGCGGAAATTGTCTCCCGTTGGACGGGCATTCCCGTGACGCGAATGCTGGAAAGCGACAAGACGAAACTCCTGCATCTTGAAGAACGGCTGCACGAGCGTGTTGTTTCGCAGGATGAAGCCGTAAAGGCAGTGAGCGATGCAATCAGACGGGCGCGTGCGGGACTTCAAGATGAAAGGAGACCGATTGGTTCATTCATTTTCCTTGGCAGTACCGGTGTTGGCAAGACAGAGCTGGCTCGTGCATTGGCGGAATCACTCTTCAATGACGAACGCGCCATGATTCGTTTGGATATGAGCGAGTACATGGAGAAGTTCTCAGTCTCGCGTCTGATCGGTGCGCCGCCGGGTTATGTCGGGTACGATGAAGGAGGTCAACTCACGGAAGCTGTTCGCCGCAAGCCCTACAGCGTGGTTCTTCTTGATGAAATCGAGAAGGCACATCCGGATGTATTCAATATTCTTCTTCAGGTATTGGATGAAGGCAGGCTTACTGACGGTAAAGGCCGTACCGTGGATTTCAAGAATGCCATCATCATTATGACGTCAAACCTGGGCTCGCATATTATTCAAGAAAAGCTTTCGAAGATGAAATCCGAGCAGGAGTTGGAACAGGATTTCACCGGATTGAAGCATCAGTTGTATCAGCTTCTGCGCAGTTCGATTCGCCCTGAGTTTCTCAACCGTGTAGACGAAGTGATCGTGTTCAAGCCATTGGGCAAGGATGACATCCGGCAGATTGTCACCCTTCAACTCAAGGGTGTTGAGTCACTTGTCAGAAAGAAAGGTATCACTCTGCAATTTACCGAGGAGGCCAAGGATTGGCTTGCGAGGCTTGGGAATGATCCGACTTTCGGGGCGAGGCCGTTAAAGCGCGTGCTTCAGAAGCACGTCGTGAATCCCCTCTCTTCAAGGATATTGATGGGTGAATTTGAAGAGGGTGATACCGTGGAGGTTGATCTTGACAAACAGGGGCTCATCGACTTTCAAAAGCAAGCGCATACGGAACCGGTTCACGCGCACTAACATCACAGGACCACGGAAGCATTGTGTGATTGGCACTGTTGCCTGCATCACACCGGGCGCATCCTTCATTGCGCTGCCTGAATCTTTTTAGTACTTTGATTTGGGGTTCAATTCATTGCTCAAATCAGAGATGTAGATGATTTCCATTGTTGTTCATGGCGGCGCATGGGATATTCCCGAGGATATGGTCGAACTCCATAGGGAGGGAGTCCAGCGCGCGGTAAAGGCAGGATGGCAGGTTCTTCATAAAGGCGGCTCGGCCGTCGATGCTGTTGAAGCCGCGATTGTTATCATGGAGGATGATGAAACCTTTGATGCCGGCCGGGGATCATTTATCAACCAGGTGGGTGAGGTTGAACTTGATGCGAGCATCATGGACGGCAAGACATTCCGTGCAGGCGCGATTGCTGCCGTGCAGAATGTAAAAAATCCCGTTCGTCTTGCACGTGCCATCATGGACAAGAGCGAACATATTCTTCTGGTCGGTATGGGAGCGACACGGTTCGCCCGCGAGAATGGAATAAAAACCTGCCGGCAGGATGATCTCATTACCGACAGGGAACTGGAACGCTGGCGGGAAACTCAGGGCCGAAAGCCCATTGCGACAAAAGAAGCATTCAGGAAGCGAAAGGTCCCTGTGGATACCGTGGGCGCAGTTGCCATTGATCAAACGGGCAGCATTGCTTCCGGTACTTCAACAGGCGGTACGCCGAACAAATATCCGGGTCGTGTCGGGGATTCACCGCTCATTGGCTGCGGGACGTACGCGGATAACTCCGTCGGCGGCGTTTCCACTACGGGTTGGGGTGAATCGATGATCAAAGTGGTGATGGCAAAGACCGTCATTGATCTCATGGAACGTAATGGCAACGAGCCGGAATCAGCGGTTCAGGACGGAATCAAAATTCTTGAACGCAAGGCCCAGGGCTACGGCGGCTTGATTGCCATAAACTCCGCGGGGAAGATCGGGATTGCCTACAACACACCACGCATGGCAAGAGCGTACATGACATCGGAAATGAAACACCCGGCCGCGTTCGTGTAACATTCTCCCAGTTCCAGAGCATTTCCCCACGTGCAACGCTCATCCCTCATCGGTCATGTTGTCGAGCTTCACCATCTCGTCCTCACACAACGCCATCCGGCTGATGCCGTCGTCCGCGAATTTCTTCGCAAGCGACACTACCTTGGTTCGCACGACAGGCGATTTATTCAAGAGACCCTCTTTGGAATGCTCAGAAACGCGATTTTGCTTCGCGCAATCGTCGGCGCTGTCTCCAATGATCGCATCCCGAAAGACTCATCACTTCCATCCTTTGTTGCCTTCGCTCTTCACGTGCTTCGTGAACCCGCTGAGACCGTCTTGCCTGCGGTCAGGGGCCTGTGGTCGATATTCTTTTCCGCTGTCCCGGTGGAAGAATTTGTTTCGCAAGTAGCGCAAGTACATCCACTTCTTCAATATGAGAATCAACCGGCTCAACACCTTGCTCTTCGAGAATCCTTTCCGTTGCCGATTGTGGAAGAATGGATTTCACGGTATGGATTTGATGAAAGCCGGAAGCTGTGTGAATCCCTGAATTCTCCGGCGCCGACAACAATCAGGGTGAATACTCTGAAATGTACCCGCGATGTCTGTGCTACTGCATTGGAACAGGAGGGAGTAAAGGTTCGCAAGACGCAATATTCCCCCGATGGACTGGTCTTGGAGAAACGATTGAACATCAAAGCGCTAC
>CAZJYO010000025.1:0-15938 GCA_964550275.1 uncultured Chitinophagales bacterium | reverse complement strand
CTCCGGCGCTGGAGAGAAACCTTCCAAGTGCTTCGGAGTCTGTTGCATCGGTGAGGGTAATGTCGATAGTTTCGTTCAACGACATCCCGCCAAAGCAGACATACACCTTCTTCGTGTAGACAGAGGTGATGCCCATTCCCATCATCACGTCTGCGAACCCGTCACCGTTCACATCACCAGCCCCAGCGACGGAAAAACCAAGTCTCTCTCCTGTTGCCCCGGTGAAAGTAGCCTCCGGACTTGAGTCTCCTCCAAGGAAGACATAGACCTTTCCGTTGTCGCCGGCATTTCCCGGGTCGCCGACGATGACGTCATCAAGGCCGTCGCCGTTCACGTCTCCGGCACCCGCAACGGCAGTACCGAACAGATCATTCGCGCCGTTGTCTGACAGAATCATATCGGCAACATTGTTCATTGCTGTGCCGCCGTGATAGATGTACGCGGCGCCGTTATCAAAATCGGATTCGTGAGCAACAGGGGCGCCAACAATGACATCAGAGAAGCCATCGGCGTTCACATCGCCGGCGCACGACACGGAGGTTCCGAGAAGGTCCGCCGCCGTTCCCGTGAATGTGACGTCAATCGACGTATTCATGGCAGAGCCGCCGAAGAAGATATATGCTCTCCCGGCGTCCAATCCACCGCCTTCGTTGCGCGGGGCGCCAACAATGACGTCGGCGAAACCATCACCATTGACATCGCCCGCGGAAGAGACCGAAGAACCGAACTGATCCAAGGATGACGTGCCGGTCAGCGTGACATCGGCCGTGTCGTCCATTGCCGGTCCACCAAAGAAGATGTACGCTCTTCCTGCATCTGTCCCCCCAGCGTCATTGAACGGAGCTCCGGCAATAATGTCAGTGTAGCCGTCTCCGTTCACATCACCCGCATTCGCGATCGAGGCCCCGAACATGTCGCCTGCAATGACCCCGCGGAACGATTCGTCCGGGCGGTCGAAGCCGGTCAACGCGTTGAGATAGAGATACGCCCGCCCTGCCAGTGCTCCTCCAGCGTCGTTGCCGACCGCGCCAATGATCAGGTCCGAGTTTCCGTCACCGTTGGCATCACCGCAAAAGCCCACCGGCGCTCCAAAGTTGTCATCCGCCGTTTCGCCGCTCAACAGGATATCAGCGATTGGGTTCATATTCGATCCGCCGTAAAACACATATGCGCGTCCTGCCGATGAACCGGCCGCGTCGTTCCCCAATGCTCCAATCACAATGTCTGCGTAACCATCGCCATTGATATCGCCACCGCCTGAGACGCTGATGCCGAACTGATCAAAGGCCGCGGCACCCGTAAGCGTGACGTCAATCCCGGGCTCAGGAGATTCCCCTCCGAAAAACACATAGGCTCTTCCCGCAGTGTTTCCACCCGCGTCATTTTGAGAAGCTCCCACGATGATGTCGCTGTATCCGTCGCCGTTCACATCACCAGCGGCAGCGACGGATTGCCCGAAAGTATCACCAGCGGTTGCGCCTGGATACGTCACGTCAACGCCATTGTCCATCGTGGCGCCACCGAAGAAGAGGTATGCGCGTCCCGCATCTGTGCCGCCGAGGTCGTTTGAGAGCGCGCCGACGACAACATCCGCAAACCCATCGCCGTTCACATCACCAGCGCCCGATACTGATCCGCCAAACGCTTCGCCTGCAAGGTTTCCCGGAAGGGTCACATCGACAATATTGTTCATTATTGTTCCACCGAAAAACACATATGCAGATCCGGAGTTCAATCCAGCCGCATCGTTGAACGCAGCTCCGACAACAAGGTCGGCTATCCCGTCACCATTGACATCGCCGGCGCATGATACTGATCCGCCGAAAAGGTCCGAAGCAGTCAATCCGCTCAGTATGACATCCGCTGTTGAATTCATCGGAGAGCCGCCAAAGAAGATGTATGCACGGCCGGCGTCGGTGCCGGGCACATCGTTTTGATTCGCGCCAACAACAACATCAGAGAACCCGTCTCCGTTGAAATCTCCTGAAGACACCGAGACTCCGAAGTTTTCGCCCGTTGTTCCTGTCAGGAGAACGTCGGGCACGGCGTTGATGACCGACCCTCCAAAATAGATGTACGCTCTGCCGGCATCTGCCCCACCTGCATCGTTGCCACGGGCTCCAATGATGATATCTTCAAAGCCATCACCATTAACATCACCAGCCCCTGCGACCGAGCATCCGAAAAAATCAACAGGTGCCACGCCGGTAAAGAAGCGCTCAAGGAGTGCCTCAGGTGTCGGGTTGATGTTGCCTTCTCCCGTGGCCGCCCGGAGGGAAGAAGGAAGAATGGCGAGCAATGAACTCATAACGAGGGTTCTTGATACGATGCGATGCAAGGCTGTTTTCATCACAAACACTCCGGAAAGGGTTGGGTAACCGCAGATTGTGAGTGCAATATACAGCCCGCCCAGCGGGGTGTTCAATCACGCATTGGCGTGATGGAGGGGATTGCGGTGAGGTCGGGCAGAGGAGGGGCGCCCGTTGAGGTTATCCTACCGGTGCAAGACGTTTTCCCTGAGAACCTTTGCCACAGCGCTGCTTCTGCTATTCACGTGCAGTTTGCCGTAGATATTGCGGATGTGCGTATCTACAGTGTGATAACTCAAGTCAAGTTGATCGGCGATCTGCTTCTTCAACAGTCCGTCAACAAGAAGGCGAAGAATCTCCGTCTCCCGGACGGTCAGGTCATACTCGGCTTTTGGCGCGGCGACGCGTGTAAACATGTCCAAAACTTTTCTGGCAATTTGCGCGTTGATCGGAGCGCCACCGGACACGATCTCGCCCAACGACGCAAGTATGCGCTCGGGGGTATCACTCTTGAGGAGATATCCCGAAGCCCCGGCGCATACGGCTTGGAAGATCTTGTCGTGTTCATCGAACGAGGTCAGCATAATCACTTGCACAGATGGCGCGATGGCTTTGACGCGCTTGGTTCCCTCAAGACCGCTGATACCCGGCAGGCCGATATCCATGAGAATCACATCCGGCGGGACAGCATCCTGGAGATGGGCAAGCATCGGTTCACAAGAATCGAACGCCTGTTCACACACCGTGTTCTGCGAGTCCGCGATCAGGCGTTGCATGTCGGATCGGAATTCGTTGTTGTCCTCTACAACCCAGACGGACACCATGTCGTCCGGGTGATGTTGAGTGGTTGCGTTGCGATTCATGTGGATTCTCCTGTTGCCAGTGTAGGGATTCTCCTATCGTTTTTCCATCACGCTTTTGCGTGAGTCAAAAGATGCGCGCACCGTTGTTCCTTTTCCGGGGGCGCTGGTGACCTCCAGCGTTCCTCCAATAGCCCCCATTCTGCTCTTGAGGTTCCTCAGGCCGTTTCCGCGCTGTGAATCTTCAGGTTGAAATCCCTTGCCATTGTCAGTGATCGCAATGGCAATCTGATCGTCCGATTTTCTGATCTCAATCGACACTGATGATGCATGTGCGTGTTTGACGATGTTGTTCAGAATCTCTTTGTAAACGAGGTACACATTTCTTTTCGCCTCCAGTTCAATGCTTTGGGAAAGCACCCCGGTTGGCGCGCTAAAGGTGTAGGTGATGTTCTGTAACAGCTGTGATGCAACGTCCTTCATGCGGAGGACCATGTCGTCGAGGTCATCGTTTCCGGGGTTGATCATCCAGACAACATCGCGCATGGAGTCGGCTGTGTGGCGGGCCGTCCCGGCGATTCTGCCCAGCCGTTCTCTGAGCGATCCGGAGACCGACGGATCGCGAAGGATCATCTGGCTGGACAGTGCGATGCTGCTGAGGTTGCTTCCAATGTCATCGTGCAGATCGGACGCAATGCGCAGTCGGAGTCGCTCCAGTTCAAGCACGCGGTTCAGCCGGTAACGATAGACTGCATAGACAAGGACGGCAATGGCGGCGAACACCAGGAGTTGGAACCACCACGTTTTCCAGAAGGGCGGGAGGATGGTGATCGACAACGCTGCGCCGGTTTCGTTCCATACACCGTCATTGTTGGCAGCGCGCAAGCGGAACAGATATTCGCCGGGATCAAGGTTGGTATAGGTTACATCATGGGTGGTACCACAGTAGGTCCAACTCTTGTCGAACCCTTCCATCAGGTATGCATACTGATTTCGTGCGGGTCTTACAAAACTCAGTCCTGCGAATTGGAAGGAGATAACCTTTTCGTCGTGGTTGAGAACGATAGACCGTAGTGAAGTAATCGAAGAGTCCAATGTGACGTCTCTGTTGAACTTTCTGAACCCCGTGATCACCACCGGAGGAATGAACCTGTTTTGCCTGAGTGCGCGGGGATCAAACCGGTACAACCCGTTCTGAGCTCCAACGATCACCTCGCCCCCTCTGGTCAGGACGGACGCGTTATTGGAACAAAAAACCGCCTGGCACCCATCCGCGGGCCCGAAGCTTCGGATCTGTCCCAGCGATCGATCGAGCCGCGCAATGCCGTTGTTGGTTCCCATCCAAAGTGAGCCCTCATTGTCAAACGAGAGAGATGTTACCATCTCGCCCGGAAGCCCTTCGCCGGTTCGATACACTTCTGATGAGAGGAGAGAGGGTGCGGTTCCTGGGAGAAGAACAAGTTTGTGCAATCCACTTGCGGTTCCTGCCCAGACGGTATCATTCTCTTCCTTTATCGGCCCGACAGCGAGGCCGCTTGTTCCCCATGCCTGTGCGCCGGATGCGGAACGCATGAAACGATTATCGTGTGTGTTGTAGAGGTTGAGACCATTGCGCGTGCCGATCCATAACCGGTTCTCCTTTCCGGCATGAATCCCGAATACGGTATTATCAGTCAGCGACATCGAATCTTGTTCGCTGTGCATGAACCGCGTGAAGCGCCCGGTTGCCACATCGTATCTGTTGAGTCCGCCGCCGTACGTTCCGAACCAGAGAATGCCTTCGGGCTGTTCCGCAATACTGATCACCACATCGCTGGAAAGGGAGTTCTGATTGGCCGGGTCATTGTGGTACCGTCGTGAAGTCCTTGTGCGCGGATCAAAGCGCCACAATCCGTGCCATGTGCCAACCCAAAGCATGTCCCGCCTGTCCTGATGAAACGCAGCGATGTCTATCATGGAATCGGCTTCAACGGATTCGACGAGGCCAAGCGTGGAGTCGGCTCTCGCGATTCCATCGGCAGTGCCGATCCAGATGGTCCCCTTGGCGTCCTGGCACACCGAGGTCACCAAACTGCTCGGAAGACCCTTGGGGGATGCAGGATCGTACACATATCTCCGGAATCTCCCTCCGTCATTGTCACTGTGCCCGACTCCATCAACGGTTCCTATCCAAAGCCCCCCGGATTTATCCTCAAAGACCGAGCGAACTTTGTCATGCGGGATCGATGATGTGTTCAAAGGGCTATGCCTGTAATGCATTGGGGGCGACTTCAACGCGCTCCCGTTTCGCAATGTTTGTGCTTCCGCGCGCGAAAGGGAATGAAGTCCACCTCCAGCGGTCGCGAGCCAGATCACACCCCATTTGTCCTCCGTAATTCCTGTGATCATGGAGTGACGAAGAAGAGGAGGCGAAAGGAAGGATCGCGCGGTTGGTGAAGGCCCGGAAAGATCAATGACGTTTACTCCCAGGATTGTGCCAACCCAGAGAAAGGACAACCGATCCCGATACAAGCTGATAATGGCAGGTTCATCTGACGATGACTCTCCGCGTGTGAGGTCCGCATCCTCAAAACGGGTTCGCCCGTGTCCAAGTCTCTGTAATCCCCGGTGTGTACCGATCCACACGTTATCCCTGTGATCCACATGAACAGCCAGAACGTTATTGGCCCTTAGCGAATCCGGTGAATTTCCCTGCGTGATCAGAGCGACCTCGCGCGTGTCCGGCGTGTATCGCGCAAGTCCCGTCACTGCTCCAATCCAAAGGGTGCCGGAGGAATCAACAGCAACAACATTAATACTGGCTCGACGAAGAGCACCAGCGGCAGCGACGAACCCTTCGCGGATCGGATCGTACCGGTAAAGGCCGCGTGCGGTTCCGACCCAGAGAATTCCCGAGGGATCAACGCACAGTGACTTTACATCGCCGTTCGCGAGGCCTGAGCTGTCCCCGCGTCCCGTACCAAACGTCTTGAATTGGTGCCCGTCATAGCGGTTCAGCCCGTGCTCTGTTCCGATCCAGAGAAAGCCGGTGGAGTCCTGCACAATGCTCGTAATGCCGGAATGTGAAAGCCCGTGTGCAGTTGTCAGGCGTTCAACGATGAGAGCGTCGGATTGAGGATACACATTGAGAGGGCCGCAGAGAAGAACAGGGAGGATGATTACCCAGGGAACCTTGTTCATGGTTCGGTATTCCCTGCTAGCTTTTTCTCAAGAGATACACAAACAACGGTGCGCCAATCACCGCGGTAACGGCGCCCACAGGAATTTCTGTCGGGGCAAGGACAGTGCGGGAGATGATATCCGCGAGAATAAGGAAACTCGCGCCAAGAAGAATGGAAGAAGGTAGAAGAATCCGGTGGTCAGGCCCGAACATCATCCGGCATATGTGCGGGATGAGCAGGCCGACAAAGCCCACGACGCCGCTGACCGAAACAACCAGTCCCGTGATTAATGAAGCGAGAAGATACGACTGTCGCTTCACCTTGCCGACTTCAACACCCAGTTGTAGTGCCTGTTCATCGCCTGTGGAGATCAGGTTGAAGTTGCGCGCGTGCCGCATCAGTACCGCGGAAGCAAGGATAAGAGGAGGGGCAATGACAACAATGGACCGGGTATTTGCGGCGCCGAGATTTCCCATCAACCAGAGAAACGCGTTGCGCAACTCCTGGTTGAACACGGCGACCAGCAGGAGAATTGCGGCGTTGAAAAATGCCCCGATCATCACGCCGGAAAGAAGAAGCGTGTGTGTATCAAGACGGCCATGGCGGTGAGCGAGGCCGTACACAAGAAACATGACACTTGCAGAGCCGATGAAGGAGGCAAGAGGCGTCGTGATGCTGAATGCTGCCACCCCCATGCCGATGGTGAGTAGGGCGCCGACAGTTCCGCCGCTGGAGATGCCGAGAATGAACGGCTCGGCGAGAGGGTTGCGCAACAATGCCTGAAAGACCGCGCCCGCGATGGAAAGTCCGGCCCCGACAAGCATGGCAAGCAATACCCGCGGCAGTCGGATATCGAGAATAATGGTTTTCACGGTTTCATCGACAGACATCCCGCCGAGAACACGGAGGACATCGGCGAGAGAAATGCCGACACTGCCCACAAAAAGTCCGAGAAGGGCGGTAACGCACAACACCGCGGACAACGCGATCAGCGTCATCACGAGTCGTGAAAGAACAAGGGGTCGATGTGCCGCTGCAGAGAACATGAAAGTCAGGAGCGCTTTGCGATCATCTTCCACATCTCACGCACCAGCTCCTTGATGCCGATGCCTGCCACAGCGGAGATGCTGTGAAGCGGAACCTTGCCAAACTTGCCTTTCACCTTTTGTTTTGAATCCGTAACAATGTCGTTCTTGGTGAGGGCAACGATGCGCGGTTTTTTCAGCAATGCCTTGTTGAACAGCTTCAACTCGTTCAGGAGAACATTATACTCGGCTTTCGGGTCGGGGCTTGTGGCTTCGATGAGGAACACCAGCACGCGTGTCCGTTCAATGTGCCGCAGAAATTGGACGCCGAGGCCGCGCCCTGTGTGAGCGCCTTCGATCAAGCCCGGAATATCCGCGACGACAAAGCTTTTACCTGTATCAACACGAACGATCCCAAGGTTCGGAACGAGCGTCGTAAAAGGGTAGTCGGCGATCTTTGGCTTTGCGGCGGAGATGACAGAGATTAATGTAGATTTTCCTGCGTTCGGGAACCCCACAAGGCCAACGTCGGCAAGGAGCTTCAGTTCAAGTTCGATTTCGCGCTCTTCACCCGGTTCTCCTTGTTCGAATTGACGCGGCGCCTGATTTGTCGATGTCGCAAACTCGCTGTTTCCGCGTCCACCGCGTCCGCCCTTTGCCACCAAACAGTGATCACCGTTCTCGACGAGGTCGCCGATGATTTCATTGGTTTCTGAATCGCGGATAAGTGTGCCGACAGGAACTTCCAGGACAACATCGCTGCCGCTCTTTCCGGTCTTGTTTGCGCCCAAACCGTGTTCGCCGCGTTGCGCGGCGTATTTGCTTTTATATTGGAAGTCGAGAAGGGTGGAAAGCTGTTTGTTTGCAGTGATGAGAACATCGCCCCCGCGGCCTCCATTGCCGCCATCCGGGCCGCCCTTCGGAACGAACTTCTCCCGCCGGAAGCTGACGCACCCGACGCCCCCGTCCCCGGCTTTGACAGAAATGCGCGCAGAGTCTACAAACTTCACGCGTTCCCCGGTGATTCGGTCATGAAACGCTGACGGACGATATCCATGAACTGCGCGACCTCATGCGTCTCCGGATCAAGCTCGTTGATTTCGCAAAAGCGCGACATGTATGCCTCGGCATCCTTCCATTCCGTTGTTGCGTCAAGAGTGGCAACAATCGCGCCGTAATATGCGGGATCATTACTGAACAGTTCTTTGACGAAAAGAGTCCGCAAGTCTGGTGAGATCAGTGAGTTCACGCTGGCACGCGGCGAGGCAACCGGTTTTTCGCGCAGACCTGCAAAAGTCAGGGACAGCGCGATGTTTCGCTTCTGAGGAGGAAGTTCGGGATCTGTTCCTGCAGATTTGTCCACGGTTTCCGGTCGTGCCGGATCTTCAGGAGGTCGATCCTCTTGTTCCCCGGCGGTTGGCGGAGATGATGGAGCAGGAATCTCAACAGGCGGTGGTTCATATCCTTCCGGCATATCCTGGAGGATCCCGGCAAACTCCTGCATGGAAATCTCGGAGGTGTTTCTTACGCGACACACCTTCTCGAGGTAATCGCCGGTTGATTGCATTGACTTGTCGGCGAGATACACCAGCAAGGCCTTGTAAGGAAGTCGATGCGAGGGTGGATCGCTTCTGAGAGATAAGAGTGAAAACAGCGGCGATGCCAGCGAGGCGATCTCGTTTCCATTCAGTCCTTTATGGTATTGAAGGTCAATGGAGGAAAGTAAGGATTGAAGTTGATCGCTCGTGATAGATGACCACCCCTTTGCTTGGAGGATCTTGCTGATGAGTATGCGGTAGTATGGATAGTCCTGAAGGAACGAAAGCTTTGAAACAAGCGCCTCTCGTGAAACGGTCTCCCTGCCATCGAGCAGAAATTCCTTCAACGTCCATTGCGGACGACAAAGATAGTTCACGAGGAAATGAACGGCGTTCTCCATGGCAACGATGAAGTCCTCGCGCGAAAACTGGTGTCGCAACGCGCTTTGGCGCAGGGATCGTTCCTTCAGTTGAAATGCCTCCGGCGATGAAGAAATTGTGCCTGAGGGTTCAAGCTTCTCGCGCAATCGATGGAGGATCTCAGCCGCAAGAAATGTCTTGACGCCGGGTGGAATATCCGCGTCAAGAGTATCCTGCAAGGTCTGATGGTCGCCGGGTCCTATCGTGCGACTGATCAGCAGGGCAATGATCTGTTCGGTTTCCTGATCGAGCATATCAGCGCTGTCCCTTGTCCGAAAGGGTTTTCACGCGTTCGATTTCCTTGCGCGCCGCGGCTTTAAATGTTTCATCAATGCCGGACCGGTCAAGAATCTGCTGGTACATTGTTAACGCCTGGTCAAAGCGCCCCATTTTTTCGTATGATTGTCCGGCCATATATAACGAGTTCGCGGTCCAATCAATCTTTCCCTTCTTGGTGACGAGATATGGCACCTTGAGAAAATCCAGAATGGCTTGCTGGTAATCTCCCTTGCCGTAATTCGCCTCGGCAATGTAATAACGGATTTCCCCCTCGAGGTCACTGCCTGCCTCGTCCAGTAATGCCTGCAGGTGAAGCGCCGATTGATCGTTGTAGCCCAGCCGCTGGTACAACACGCCGATTTTGATCTTCTTGTCGAAGCTGTCGTCGCTGTTCGGATACAACTCAAGATATTTTCTTGTCAGTGAAAGCGCGGCGTCATACACTTCGGCCGCTTCGTATGTTTGGATAAGGTTGTTCAACGCAAAGGGAAGGAGTTCCGGGTCCGCATGCGGGTCATCAACGATGCGGCGGTAGTTCTTCACGGCCTCATCCCACTTTTCCTGGTTGTAGTGCAGGTTTCCCATCGCGAGGTATGTCCGCGGCAGGATGGGCGCGTTGGGATACTCTTTGAGCAAGCGTTCATATTGTTTGAGTGCGTCCTGCGGTTTGTTCCCGGACTCAAGCACCTTGCCGATCCAGTACATCGCAACGGGTGCTGAGGTTGTTTCATCATATTTGTCGGCAACGCGCTCAAACAACTTCCGTGCTTCCGCGTAGTTTTCTTTTCGGTAGAGATGGTTTCCTTTTTCCAGATCGAAAGACGCCAGTTCTTCCGCGGGGTTCTTGTGCTTTTCGCTGAACGCGGCAATATCCTTGTCGATGCCCTGCGTGTCATCACTCCGAAGGCGGCACACGATAATCCGGCCATCGTAGTATCTGCGGTCGGCGTCATTGTTGGCCGACGCGGCGAGTTGTTTGTATTGACGAAGAGCGTCCGCAAAGTTGCCATTCTGGAACAAGAGGTCGGCAATGTCCCTTGAACCGGAAGTTCCCGTTCCGGCACTCCGGAAGAAACCGCTTGCAACTTCCGGTGACCCCTCTTTTTGATGAATGAGTCCGAGAAGTCCGTATGCCTTTGACGCGATTTCCACGGTTGGATTTGATTCAAGGCATCGCGTCAAGAATTCTTTGGCCTCTGCATTCTTTCCGGACAACACATAAGCATTGCCGATACCCAGCAGGAGAGAAGCATCGGGCGCATCCTCACGCAACGGCGAGTCCTCCTGTTCAGCGAGGAGTTCCTTGTACACCGGCAATGCTTCATCAGCACGATTGACGGCAAGCAGGGCGTCCGCGTAGTTTTTGCGTGCCCGCTGTCCCGCGGATGTGTAGGAAAAAGACCCGGTAAGGGTTCCGTACAACTCAAGTGCGCGTTCGGTCTTTCCTTTTGCGGCGAGAATATCGGCGGTGGCGGACGTTATCTCGACGGAATGTTTTCCATGGGGAGTTGCCGAAAGATAACGGAAGCCGACATTCACGGCGGAATCCGTTTGACCGGAACCGCGCAACAGCATGAACATTCTGAACCCTGCTTCCTCAGCCGATGGAGAGGTTGGAAATTGTTTTGCGATATCGTTGAACACAGCGAGCGCTTGTTTCGTACTTTCCGCCTCGGCGAGTTCCATCCCCAGCTTCAGCATGAGCGTATCCTTTCGGGGAAGCTCAGGGTGGTCTGCAGCAGCGGCTTGATATGCCGTCCGTGTCGCCGGCAACGAACTGGAAGAAAGATAGAAGCGCGCAACGACAGCATCTGGCGTTCGGGCGTCGCCAGCCTGCGAAGCAAGAAATGCGTCGTATGCCACCACGGCTCGAGGCCGGTTGCTTTCGTCCCTGAGGGAAAGGAATTCAAGCGATTTTGCACGAAGGAAAAGCGCGTCAGCGAGACGATCACCGGTCAGCCCCGATTCAATCGCCGCATTGAACTGCGTTGCTGCAGCACCGTAGTTTTTCAGGTCATGGAAATACACTTCGCCAAGCCGGAATGCGAGTCCTTCCTTGTCGCGTTCAGCAACCATATCGCCGACGAGCGATGTGAGCTTTTCCAGTCCGGCATCTTTGTCACGCGCCTCAAAGATGGTCAGGTCCGCAATATGCTTTTCTGTGGAAGGGCGAAGATCGGAAGAAGGATACTGTGCGATCAGTTGTGCATTCAACCGGAGTGCGCGCTCGACGTCCTTGAGCAATTCATGGCACCGCGCAGCGCCCGCGAGAGCGTCATCGGCAAGATGCGACTCAGGGTGCTTGTTTACAACCAGCTCATACGCAACAGCAGCTTTTCTGTAATCGCGCAGATCGCGCTCGCTGATGGTTCCGATGTTATTGAGAATTTCAGGAGCGGAAACCGGGTCGGCAAATTGTTCAAGGTATGTTTCAAAATGCTGGACGGCCTGCGCGGGATTCTTTTGACGTATCGCGTTCAGCGCGAGTTTGATCTGAGCCCTGCGTTTGTACGGCTCGGGCCAATTGCCCTTGAGAATCTGGTTGCAGAGTTCGTTGGAGCGCTTGTAGTTTCCCGCGTGCGCATTGACACCGGCGCTTTTCCACAGTACTTCCGGCGCCAATGTATCGCCAGGGAATGAAGAAAGGAAGAGGTTGTAGTTTCGGACGGCGCCGCTGAAGTCCTTTTTGGCCGCATATGCATTACCCGCCTCGATCAGCGCTTCGCGGACATAGAACGAATCCGCGTTGTTCTTTCCGCCGAGCGCGTTGCGGAAGTTTTCAATGGCTTCGTCATAGTTTCCGCTTCGCGAAAGAAGTTTTCCCATGTTGACATAAGCGCCCTGCGCGGCCGAGGACGCTCCATACTTTGTGATGATCTCGCGGTACTCTCTCTGTGCCTGTTCGGTTCTTCCAAGCGACCGCGAAATGTTTCCGAGGATCAACAGCGCTTGCGCGCGCGCGTCCGGTGAAGGGTCGCCTTCCACCACGCGCTTGAGCTCACTCTGGGCAAGACTAAGGTTGCCATCCTCAAAATACATTTGACCGAGCTGTGTGCGTGCGGCGAGGACGGCTTTTGTGCCCGCGTATTCCTGCAGAACAATCCGCCACACCCTGCGCGCATCATCACGTTGGCCGGCAAGGACAAAGTATTTTCCGGATTGTACCAGCGCATCTGCCGCGGATGTACTTTTCGGATGAAAGACCTTCACTCGCTCGAACGCCAATGCCGCCTCACGGTAGTTCTTTAGCGCCGCGTAGGATTCGCCCACGTTCCACCATGCTTCCGGGGCCTTGGGGTTTTCCTGGTATGTCAGGGCAAACGTCTGGAATGTGAGCCGGGCTTCATCGTATTGCTTGAGCTTCAGTTGCGTCAGGCCAAGATAGTATCGCGCTTCAGCGCCTTGACTGGTGTTCGGGTACGTTGTAATGAACAGCTTGAGTTGTTCGGCTGCGAGATCGTACAGCCCGTCGTTATAAAGATTGACGGCCAGCTTGAAATCGGCGTTCTCACGGCTGTTTTGCGCCCCTGCAGGGACGCAAAAGATCAACAGGGAGGAAACAAGAATGAGTCCGCGAAGCATTGTGAATGTCATTGAACAGCCGGTTAAACAAGGGAATGTGTGAAGCTAAACTACGAAGAAATTGATTGGTGGGCAAGGAACGATTATGGGATTGTTGTCACACCCGCATCCTCCATGCTGTATCCGAGTATCGCCTCAAGATACTCCCTCGCAGGCGCGAAGCAGTACACCGCGTAACCCATGCTTCTGGCGAGCTCCACCTCATCTCGCTTCATCGCGTCCACAATGTGGAAATCCGGATTGTGAATGAAGTGAGCCGTCGGGTCGGTAGATGAGACCAGAAACGTCGCGGAATCGGCGGCCATGTTCTCATTTTCAAACCACATGATCTGTCCGCCTGCAGTCATGATGATCCCTTTTCCCGCCGGCCTGAAATTGGCGAGTATTTTCCGTCGTTCGACGGCATCATCCCGACGAACCCACTCATCGATAATGGATCCGCCATGGACGTTAAAGCCGGGAGTTCCCCTGACTCCAGTGTGACGAACAACGTCGGGATTCACAAAGGCGAAGCTTACTACGCAGACCGTGAACGCGAGAAATTCCCGGGGAGTGGCACACCGGTCGATAATGAGAAACAGGAAAATGAACGCCGGAAGAAGATACTCGCGTTCAATCGGAAACCAGAAGAAGAGAAGAAGGAATGCAACAAGCCCTGAAGCAGACGAGATTACAACATTGTCGCGGGCGCGAAGTAATGTCGCCATATCCTTCCTGTGTCGTATCATCAACCAGAACGCAGTTGCCGCGGCCAAGGGTCCGACGCTGTACAGCGAGCGGTACAGAAAAAGTTGCGCCCTTTCCGACAACGCGTATCGAAACCCATGCGATTGCGCGAGAGTGATATCAATCCAGTGACCAACTCCATACGTTACAAAGACGGGAAGAAATGCGGCAAGGGTTGTTACTCCGCAGCTTACGAAACAGAAGGCGACGGCCCTCAGCGGTTTTGGCTGCGTGGCGAGCAGTATTGCAACAGGAACAACGGCAACAACATTTGTCGGGCGAAATCCTGCCGCCAGCCCCAAACAGATTCCGGCGATCACCGGTTTGCCGTTCAGGGACGCGCCATACGATGCAAGAAGAACAAGAAGAGACCAGTGATAATCCATGGTGACGGCCGAGTTTTCCCAGAACTGCGGAGCAAATGCAAGCGCCGTCACCAGCAGTTTCGGGTTGCGGCCATGTGTTTCGGCGAATTGCTTCCAAAGCGTGAGCAGGATCAGCGTAGCGGCGAGCGTTGCAAGGTTGGAGAGTACCGGTCCTCCAATGCCGACAAACGGCGCGGAAAGAAATTCATGAAGCGGATACCCGGGGAAGCGGGAGACGATGTATGTACCTTGTTCCCACAGCGTTAATGCCGTGAATCCTACGCGCCACGCATCAGGATCGGCGCCATAACCGGTGAAAAGAAACGGGACGCGCGTACAGACAACGAGAATGAGAAGAATCGAAAACCAGTGATCGCGGAGAGAAAGCTTCATGGTGCTCAACACCGCGTCGTGAGTAGCGGACTACAACAACTGCGAACGGAGGAATTCCCTGTTCAGCCGCGCAATGTGGGAAACGGAGATTTCCTTGGGGCATTCGGCTTCACAGGCATAGGTGTTTGAGCATGAGCCGAATCCTTCTTCGTCCATTTGCGCGACCATTCCCTGGACACGGGCCAGACGTTCCGCGTCGCCCTGGGGGAGGAGGGCGAGCTGGGAAACTTTTGCCGAGACGAAGAGCATGGCTGAGCCGTTTTTGCAGGCGGCTACACATGCGCCGCATCCGATACATGCCGCCGCGTCAAACGCTTCATCCGCAATAACCTTGGGAACCGGAATAGCGTTGGCGTCCGGAGCGCCGCCTGTTTTCACGGAAACGAATCCACCGCGCTGCATGATCCGGTCAAATGCCGTGCGGTCAACGACAAGGTCCTTGATAACAGGGAATGGCGTGGCACGCCACGGTTCAACTACGAGATGTTCTCCATCCCGGAACGCGCGCATGCGGAGTTCACAAGAGGCAATACCCCGGTGAGGTCCGTGGGCGCGGCCGTTCACCATCAATCCGCAACTGCCGCAGATGCCTTCGCGGCAATCATGATCGAACGCAACAGGTTCTTCTCCTTTGCGAACCAGTTCCTCGTTGAGTACGTCCAACATTTCAAGGAAAGAGGCATCAGCGGGAATATCCGAGACATTGTACGTCACGAATTTGCCCGCCTCGCCGGGTGCCTTTTGCCGCCAGATATCAAGTGTGAAATTCATGGTGATTCCTGTTCAGCTCAACCTCGTATTCCCTCTCAAAGAGAAGGGGGAAGGGGGGATGAGTTACTTGTAGCTCCTCTGTGATGGCTTCACATGCTCGAACGTGAGCGCTTCCTTGTTCAGCTTTGGTTCCGATTGTGGTCCGGTGTATTCCCAGGCCGCGGCGTAGGCGAAGTGTTCATCGTTGCGCTTCGCTTCGCCTTCTTCGGTCTGGTATTCCTCGCGGAAGTGTCCGCCGCATGATTCTTCACGATGTAACGCGTCGCGCGCAAGCAGTTCACCGAGTTCTATGAAATCCGCGACGCGTCCGGCGCGCTCCAGTTCGCTGTTCATGCTCTCGCCGCCGGTCAACTTTAAATCCTTCCAGAACTCTTCGCGCAGTTTTTGGATTGCAGAAACCGCTTCTGTCAATCCTTGCTTGTTCCGGCCCATGCCGACCTTGTCCCACATGATTTTCCCAAGAGATCGGTGGAACGCGTCCGCGGTGGTTTTGCCGTTGATGGAAAGGAGTCGCTTGATTTGCTGGTGTGTTGCTGTCTCTGCGTCGGCAAATGCCGCATTGTCAGCGC
>CAZJYO010000024.1:15881-16095 GCA_964550275.1 uncultured Chitinophagales bacterium | reverse complement strand
ATCTTGGGCCATGAAATACTCTCAAACCTATCGGCCCCGACAACGGGAATTGTATTCCCGTTGCTCCGAACGAGAATGCCCGTGTCGCTTACTTGTCCACCTGATTCGGCGTAGAAGGGGTTACTATCAATAAATACAAAATCTGGGCCCGGTGCTCTAACTACGGTTTCAACTTCTAATTCATTATAGCCGACAAAGCGAATAAACTGTTTAT
>CAZJYO010000024.1:11659-15871 GCA_964550275.1 uncultured Chitinophagales bacterium | reverse complement strand
CGGCCCTGCACTCGTCAAACTACTTCGTGACCTATCTCTCTGGCGTCCCATCAGATCCGTAAAGATGACAGCGTCAACTTTGATTCCTCTTTCCTCAGCCATCAACTGCGTAAGGTCAAGCGGAAACCCGTACGTATCATATAACTTGAACGCATCTTCACCGGGGAAAACCTTTGAGCTTTCAACCTTCGCGGCAACTGATTCAAAAATCTCCAATCCTCTATCAAGCGTTGCATTGAATCCTTCCTCTTCCGCCTTGATTACTTTCTCAACATGTGCCCGCTTCTCAATGATCTCCGGAAATGCTTTGCCCATCGAATCAACAACAGAGCTGGTGACTTTGTAGATGAACGGCTCCTTCATGCCGAGATTGCGTCCGAAACGCGCTGCTCGACGAAGAATGCGTCGCAAAACATATCCCCGTCCATCGTTGCCGGGAATTGACCCGTCTGTAATTGAAAACGTAAGCATACGGATATGATCCGCAATAACGCGCATCGCAATGTCGGTGGGGGAGTCAAGCTGACTTGTGTATTGCTTGCCCACGGCGTTTGCAATACCGTTGATGATCGGCATGAAGACATCGGTATCGTAGTTGGATTTCTTTCCCTGCAACACTGCACAAATGCGTTCGAAACCCATGCCGGTATCAACATGCTTTGCCGGAAGCTCGTCCAGTTCTCCTTTATCATTCCTGTTGTATTGAATGAACACGAGGTTCCAGATTTCCATCACACGTGCATCACCGGCGTTCACAAGATGGCCGCCGGAATAATCCGGAGTCAGGTCAACGTGAATTTCAGAGCAGGGTCCGCACGGTCCCGTTTCACCCATCTCCCAAAAATTATCCTTCTTCCCAAACTTCTGAATATGCGTCGGGTCGATATCGGTAACAGTCTTCCAGAGTTGAGCAGCTTCATCATCTGTTTCGTACACTGTTGCATAGAGCCGCTTCTTCTCAAGTCCCCACACGTTCGTCAGCAAATCCCACGCCCAACCAATTGCTTCCTTTTTGTAGTAATCGCCGAACGACCAGTTGCCTAACATTTCAAAGAACGTGTGGTGATACGTGTCGCGCCCGACCTCTTCGAGGTCGTTGTGCTTGCCGCTGACACGAATGCACTTCTGCGTATCCGCGGCACGAACATACTCACGTTTACCTGTGCCAAGGAAAACATCCTTGAACTGGTTCATGCCTGCGTTGGTGAACAACAGCGTGGGATCGCCGTGGGGAATAACAGGCGCGCTCGGAACGATTCGATGTCCGCGTTGCTGGAAATAATCGAGAAAGCTCTGCCGGATTTCTGAGGATTTCATTGCTTTAGTTCAAATCTCAATCTGAGTCATCAATTTGATTTCTTCAAGTACATGGCTCACTTCCATGCACCGGATCATCTCACCGGTAAATACGGCGGCCTTTCCATTATTGTGTGCTTCCATTGCAAGTCCTTCTGCTTTGGACTGCGTACACCGAAGCGCTTTCATCAACTGTGTGATTACTTCATCGAATGTGTGAATGTCATCATTGAACAGGATGACTTTTGCCGGTTCAATCGTGATAACTTCAGCTTCATCATCCTGAAGGGGCTTTGGAGTTTCAGACATCAAGTGAGAGAATGCGCAAGTGGTTGATTTCATTGAAAAAATACCAAAAACCGACTTCTGTTGCAACCGACGAAGTAAGGAAGAACGGGGTTTATCCTGTCACAAGCAGCATTCAAGTTGTCATTCTTGCACACCAATCGCACTCTGAGTATATTTCATCAGTTCATGACATTTCAAACGTGATTATCCGGAGCTTTTACTGCAATGATTTTTGATTTGAAGATGATTGAGAAGCTGTACGAACGCACCCCAGCCAAGATGAAGTCGGTCTGCAAAATGTTGGGCAGACCGATGACACTTTCAGAGAAGATTCTTTACACGCATTTCTGGAATGATCCCAAGTCGCCCGCGGAGAGAGGGAAGAGCTACATTGATCTCGCACCTGATCGTGTTGCGATGCAGGATGCAACGGCACAGATGGCGCTTCTGCAGTTCATGTCGGCAGGAATTCCAAAAGTCCGCGTTCCCAGCACGGTGCATTGTGATCACTTGATTCAAGCTGAGGTTGGCGCAAGGCAGGATCTGGCTCAGGCGTTTGCCGACAACAAGGAAGTGTTTGATTTCCTCGGCAGTGTTTCAAGTAAATACGGGATTGGCTTCTGGAAACCCGGCGCTGGAATTATCCACCAGGTTGTACTTGAGAATTATGCCTTCCCCGGCGGAATGATGATCGGAACGGATTCACACACGCCGAACGCGGGCGGTCTTGGCATGATTGCCATTGGCGTCGGCGGTGCGGATGCTGTTGATGTCATGGCCGGAATGCCATGGGAGTTGAAAGCGCCGAAGCTCATTGGCGTTCACTTGAAGGGAGAAATGAACGGTTGGACTTCCGCGAAGGATGTGATTTTGAAAGTCGCCGGCATTCTCACCGTGAAAGGTGGAACCGGAGCGATCGTCGAGTACTTTGGCGATGGTGCCGCGTCAATCTCTGCGACAGGCAAAGGAACGATTTGCAATATGGGAGCGGAGGTTGGCGCAACGACGTCCATCTTCCCGTACGACAAACGCATGGCTGACTATTTGAAGATCACTGGACGCGCAAAAGTCGCGGCGATTGCGAATAAGATCGCACAGCATCTCACTCCCGATCCCGAGGTAGTTGAATCACCTGAGAAGTATTTCGATCAAGTCATTGAAATCGACCTGAGTGAACTTGAACCGATGGTGAACGGGCCTTTTACGCCGGACAAAGCTTGGAAACTTTCTGAATTTGCCACGGCGGTGAAAGAAAACAACTACCCCGAGGAACTTCGTGTCGCACTGATCGGCAGTTGCACGAATTCCAGCTACGAAGATATCGAGCGCGCGACGAGCGTTGCGAGTCAGGCGCTTGCGAAGGGCCTCCGGGCGAAATCCGAATTCACCATCACGCCCGGCTCCGAACAGATTCGCGCAACAATCGAGCGTGATGGTCACCTGAAAACGCTGACCGACATCGGCGGAATGGTACTGGCGAATGCTTGCGGCCCCTGTATCGGTCAATGGAAGCGTCACGACGTGAAGAAGGGCGACAAGAATTCGATTATCACTTCATTCAATAGAAACTTCGCGGGTCGGAACGACTCGAATCCCGACACACACGCGTTTGTTGCAAGTCCGGAAGTGGTAACGGCGTTCGCGATTGCAGGCCGCCTGACGTTCAACCCGCTAACCGATACACTGGTGAATGAGCGCGGCGAACTCGTGAAACTTGATCCTCCGACCGGAGACGAATTACCGTCGAAGGGATTCATTGCGGGAGAAAGCGGATACATCAAACCCGCGAGCAATGGCTCATCAATCAGAGTGAAGGTTGCGCCGACAAGCGATCGTTTGCAGATTCTCTCTCCGTTTCCGGCATGGAAAGGCGATGACCTGATGGAGATGCCAGTGCTTTTGAAGGCAAAAGGAAAATGCACGACGGATCACATTTCCCCTGCGGGAAAGTGGCTGAAGTTCCGCGGTCATCTTGATAACATCTCGAACAACATGTTCATTGGCGCGATCAATGCATACTCCGGCGAAGCGGGCCGTGGTCGGAATGTGTTGTCGGGCGAGACTCAGGATTTCTCCGCTGTGGCACGCGACTATAAATCCAAGGGAATCGGCTGGGTGGTTATCGGGGATGAAAACTACGGCGAAGGTTCCAGCCGGGAACACGCTGCAATGGAACCGAGATGGCTTGGCGGCCGCGCAATCATCGTCAAGAGCTTTGCAAGAATTCATGAGACGAATCTCAAGAAACAGGGAATGCTTCCGCTGACCTTTGCGAATCCTGCAGACTATGATAACGTTCGCGAAGATGACAGAGTGACGATAGCAGGATTGAAAGCGTTTGCTCCGGGCGTTCCGTTGCGGATGCTCCTCAAGCATTCCGACGGTAGTGTTGACGAAGTTATGCTGAACCATACGTTCAATGCAAACCAGATTGAATGGTTCAAAGCGGGAAGCGCGTTGAATCTGATGGCAAAGATGATTAAGAAACCGGCGAAGACAAAAAAGAAGCCTGCAAATAAGTCCGTGAAGAAGCGAGGCAAAGCAGCATCATCCCGGAAGAAAGTTGTTTCAAAAAAGAAGAAGGCGACAAAGCGGAAACCGGCCCGAAAGAAAAGGTAGGAACCACTT
>CAZJYO010000024.1:0-11559 GCA_964550275.1 uncultured Chitinophagales bacterium | reverse complement strand
CTTCAGAAATCCGCGGCCAAACCGGACCATTTGACAACCGTGTTTGCCGGCGGCGATATTGAAGCCACAGCGAGACTCAGGGCTATCATGACAGGCGTTCCACCGTCATCGCCCTCGATGGCATTTTTCAAGGATGGCAAGCTTGTGCACTTCGTTCCGCGGTTTCAGATTGAAAGCCGCGACGCTTTGCAAATCGCCAACCACCTGATGGATGCGTTCAAGGAGTTGTGTACGCCGGCTGAGGTGGCGGCGAAGTAGGTTGAAAGGCTTTCAGAGACCCAAAAGGCGTCCAAGAGGGCGCCTTTTTTGTTTGCGTTGAATGGCTACCGCACTATCTCAACCCCGACCTTAAGGTCGGGGTTGAGGGACGCGGTGATGAGTCTCTTGGTTGTGATGTATGCTCTGAGGCTCTTCAACGCAGATTCACTGACTGAACTGGCGAAGTACTCTCGAGCCCATTGAAATCTCGGCTGGGTCATCTTTTCTTGATTGATCCAGCGAGCTGACTCTCCTTTGAGTAGTTGCATTGCCATCGCCAAGGTCATATCAGAGCTCAGTCTGAAGAGACAATGAACGTGGTCTGAAAAAGCATTCAGGCGGTCAATGCGGATTCCTTTTTCCTGTGCATTCCTCCGGATATGTTGCAGCACCGACTCTTTGATATCCCTTGTCAGGTACTCCCGTCTGTGTTTTGTTCCCCAAACGGCATGAACCCATATGTTCACGTGTGAAATACGTTCACCGTTGAAATGATTTTGCAGATGTCTAATATGAAGAACGAAAGCAGGTAACAGTGCCGTGCGGTTTTGTCAACCTCGACCTTAAGGTCGGGGTTGCTGAAGCTAGGAGACCGGTTCTGAGCCCTGACCTTTAAGGTCTCATGATTAGTGATGGCGGAGTGAAAATACGAGTAACAAGACACTGGTTATTTGATTAAAACAAGTTTTTGGAATAGTGCTCTATGCTCTCCAGTGTCCTTGCCTTGCGTACTTAATCTGAGGAAATAGATCCCACTTGATTGGCCCTGAGCATTCCATGCCACTCTGTGAAGCCCTGCCTCGCGCATACCTTCGGTAAGAATCGCGATTTCTCTTCCAAGCATATCGTAGACAGTCAGATGTATTGATGATGATTCCGTAAGTTCAAATCGGATTTCAGTCCTTGGATTGAACGGATTTGGAAATGCCTGAAGGGTAAATTGTTGGGGCTTGCCGTTTTCCTCTACACTCACCCCGGTAAGTGAGTAGATAGAAACATACATGGGTATGCCTGATGAGAAATCAGACCATGTTTCACCTCCATCGGTTGTGCGGAATACTTGTCTGTCGTCGGCAGACGTTCCTGTACGGGCTCGTCCCAGAAATAATTCGTCTGGTTTTTTTGGATTAAGCAGGAGCGTAGTGATGGTTCTTACTGAGTCTGTCAATCCCACATTGATTTCTCTCCAGACCTGTCCGCCATCTGTACTTTTGTACATTCCACCAGGATAGTTTGCAGGGGCGAATAGGCCCGCGTAAACAACATTCTCATCGCGAGGATCAACAGCGAATTCTACGCCGCCCGGAATCGGAAAACCAAAATCCAACGGGGTCCAACTGTCTCCACGATCACTGCTTCTAAAAGCGTTTTGCAAACCTCCGACGTAGAGAACGTTATTATTCGACTTTGCAATTGCAAGAGAAGTTGTATACCCGCCGCCGACGGGATGAGCAAGCGTGTCCCACGACAATCCATGATTAGTTGTCCGGAAAATCCAAGCAGGAGACTTACCAACATACATGGTGCTTAGATCAATCGGATCCCTTTCAATTACTCTCACAGGGTAGATGGAGCCTTCAAAAACACGATCCCAATCTAAACGACCGCCGTCTGTGGTTCGAAATATGTCATTCCCAAACATGCTCGTAGAATGAAGAGCAGCGTAGAGTATTTGACTGTTAAGCGCATCAGTACGAATTGCTCCCTCGGAATTTCCGACAGAGCTTATGCTATCCCAAGTTTCTCCCCCATCTGTGCTAAGAACATGCCGTCTTGTCGTTAAGGCGCATACTGTATCCGGGTCGGTTGGATAAACATCAATTCCTGAAACAACCTCACTATTACCAAGTACTTTTCGCCAAACTGGTGACTGTCCGCTACTTGAGTCAAAGAACGAAAGGGTGAGTGCGAGCAGAAGTGGGACGATCCTCACTAAACGTATCTTAGGTTTCATTTTTCCACAATCAGCGGCTTGATCCAGTCTTGTATCGCGCTACCCACCTCATCCATCACCTCCGCGTCCGTCTTCCCGCTTTTCTTCGGCACATGAAATGAATGATCAGCGCCTTCAAACAGATGAAGTGTGCTCATTTTTCCCAGTCCTTTGCAAACCGGCTTAAGTAAAGTGAGATCCGCAAACTCGTCCTTCGTCCCTTGGAGGAAAAGCATCGGGATGGTCACTTGATTGAGATGGTTGGCGCGTTCGATTCCGGGTTTACCTGGGAGATGCAAAGGAAATCCGACGAAGACAATTCCGCGCACGCCGTCCAACGGCTTCTCGGCAGCCGCGTTTGAGGTCATTCTCCCGCCGAAGGATTTGCCGCCCGCGAACAATGGCAATCCGTCTGACACTCTCGAGGCGTGGTCAACTGCAGCTCTTATCGTGTCAAAGATCACCGGTTTCTGATCGGGCCGCTTCTTTCCTTGCTCCATGTAGGGAAACTGGTACCGGAGTGTCGCAATGTGCAAATCCTCAAGCTTGTTGCAGAGTGATTGCAAGAATCTATGTCTCATCCCAGCACCGGCACCGTGTGCAAGTACCAGCAGACACTCTGCATCAGAGGGCGATTGCAGTAACGCGCTTACCGTACCCGCTGATTCGGAGACGCGAATCTGAAACTCACGGGGAGCGCTCACTCCCACTTCAAAATACCATCAACAGTGTTGACGGAAACAGCGTGGTATCCCGGTCTTGCTGACTTGTAGACGCGCTTTGCAAAAGCAAGGCCGTCCGGTGTCTTCGCAAGCTCCGTGTACAACGGTTTCAAGAATTTCCTTCTGCCGACGGAAGTAAGAAACTTTTCCAGCGCAGGATACGCAGGCGTGTAGTTATTCTTAATGACATGAAGAAACCATTCGTGCAGAATCTCTGAGTTGCCGCTTTTGGAAAAACCGAATTGTGTATCGAGGTTTTTCATTTGTTGAGGCGTCATTGACTTGGGAAGTTTGCGAAGGAAGTGCATCCACTCCTGTGTCGTCCATCCGGATGTTGCAAGCGAAGCTGCAGGAGCGCCGGCGATCCATTTGTTTGCTTCCTGCTCGACAATCGTAAACGCGTCCGACGTAACAACAGGATGATTCGATGGAATACCCGGCCCGAATACCCACGAATCAAGCGCAATTGCGTTCTCCACCTCAGGATTGCCTTTGAACAGCGAATCGCGAAGGATCCCAAGAAAATCTTCGGTTGTAATGCTTTGAAATGCATGTCCGTCGAAATATGATCGAAGGAACGCATCCCACCGTTCCCGCCCGACAGTCTCTTCGATTTTTCTCAATAGAAAATATCCCTTCTCATACGGAATATCATTCACGGCATCATCCGGGTCGCGGCCATCAAGATTGAGGAACAGATGTGTGTCAGCACTGGTGTCACCAAGCGTTGCAACTTCCTTTTGCAAATCCTGGAATGCGAGTAACGCCTGCATCTCAGAAAATTGTCTGCCATACATTGACTCGAGTATTCGTTGCTCAAAATAACGCGTGAATCCTTCGTTCAGCCAAAAGTCGCCCCAACTCGCGTTTGTTACCAGGTTTCCCGACCATGAATGCGCAAGTTCGTGCGCAACGACTGCAACCAGTGACCGATCTCCGGCAATCACCGTTGGCGTCAGGAACGTTAACCGCGGGTTCTCCATTCCACCAAAAGGAAAACTCGGCGGAAGGACGATCATGTCATACCGACCCCAGCGGTATGGACCGTACAGCGCTTCCGCGGTAACAATCATCTTCTCGGTGTCTGCAAATTCATATGCCGCCTTTTCAAGGACGGCTGGTTCCGCATAAATACCGCAACGATTGCTGATCGGTTTGAACGCAATATCACCAACGGTCAACGCAAGGAGATACGATGGAATCGGCTGGGGCATTTTGAACTCGTACACACCATCCGCTCTTATCTCCGGTGAATTCTCGGCACTCATCAGGGCGAGCATGCCCGGAGGTGTTGTGATGCGCGCATTGTACGTCATGCGCACAGCGGGATTGTCCTGACAGGGGACCCATGTGCGCGCAAGGATGGCTTGCGATTGCGTCAGCAGGAAAGGCTTTTTGCCCCCGGCAGTTTGCGCGGGAGAAAGCCACTGAAGGGCGGCGGCTTCGGGCTTCGTGGAGTAGTAAACGGAAACAACTGAAGTTTTCGGAGTGATGCTGACCGCAAGCGATTGACCAAGATACTTCACCGGTTCACCCGGGAGGAACGACGCCGGCTCTTCCGTTTCACCTCGCGTAACCTTCTCGATATTCAGATCGCGTGTGTCGAGGAACAGCGTATCTACTCCGGCAAGGTTATCGATTGTCAGGATGGCTTTGCCTCGAAGTTGTTTCTGCTCGAAGTCAACTGCAAGGTCCAGATCAAGATGTCTGACAACAACCTGGTCATGATTGGAGAAGGAGTGAGGATCACGCGCCATGGACGCCTTCTTTGCAGATGGTGAAGGCGCGCATGTAAGCGCCAGAATGGAAAGTAACGCAATGAGCGTAATCCTGTTCGATACGGAGAAATTCATGTGTCATACTCTGCGATGATCGTGACGGCCGGGTGAATTGCGTCCAAAAGATAGAGGCAATTCCCTCCAGATTCAAGTTGGTTTTCAATTTCAAACTTGTATCTTTTCCTGCGTATGCACGTCAGTGAGGAAGTATGAAACACAGTGTTTACGCCGGATTGTTATGTGCGCTGTTGGTTTGGTCAGGATGTACATCAGGTAATCCCAAGATGGAAGATAAACCAATGAAGACAGCGCCATATCCCGGAGAGCTTACGGTGAACCAAGAAATCAAAACTTCAACCGGATTGAAATACATCGACATGGTGGAAGGCGATGGAAGTTCTCCGCGCAATGGACGTCGTGTCATTGTGCACTATACAGGATATTTGATGGATGGAACAACATTCGACAGCTCTGTTGACAAGGGAGAACCCCTCAGTTTCATCATGGGCGCACAACAAGTTATTCAGGGTTGGGAGGAGGGAATCATGACGATGAACATCGGCGGCAAACGGAAGCTTATCGTTCCACCGGATCTTGGTTATGGTGCCGAGGGTTACCCCGGGTTCATTCCCGGTAACGCAGTCATTATCTTCGACATAGAACTATTGGATGTTCAATGAAAAATCGATTGCTCATTGTTCTCGTGCTCGCATGCGGGTTTGCGGCAAATACATTTTCACAAGACAAGGGTTTTGGACTTGGAGTTATCCTTGGTGAACCCACCGGCGTAAGTGCAAAGTACTGGCTCAATGCCAAGAATGCAATTGACGGTGGACTTGCCTGGTCCTTCAAGGGGAGCGGCTTTCTCCATGTTCACGGCGACTATCTCTGGCATTTCTCTGACGTTTTTAAATCATCGGAACGATTTGTTCTGTACACTGGTCCTGGTGTGCGTTTCGGCGGTGGAAAGGGCGGTGGCGTGTTTGGTGTTCGTGTTGTCGGTGGAATTGGTTACTGGCCGAAAGGTGCTCCTATGGACATCTTTGCAGAGCTTGCGCCTGTGGTTGATCTCGCACCGTCAACGCGGGCGACATTCAATGCCGGAATCGGCGCCCGGTATTTCTTCTGAACCCTTTTCGGAGTGTGGCATGAAACGAATTGTTTTTCTGGTATTGCTGTCAGCCGTTGCCTCTTTGCGGTCCAATGCCGGGGTGGAGTACAAGCGGTTCTTTACCGATAAAACGCTCAGGATCGATTATTATCACACCGGGACGAAAGGTGAAGAGCAGTTCAGTTTCGACCAGGCGTGTCTGGAAGGCGAGTGGCCGGGGAGCCGTGTGCATCTTGAAGACACGTTGAACCTTGGAGAATATCTTGCACGCGTCTATGACGTTGCCACGGGAACCCTGATTTTCTCGCGCGGCTATTCGACGATGTTTCATGAGTGGCAAACAACCGATGAAGCGCATCGCGGCGCGTATCGCACATTTTCCGAGTCCGTCCGCCTTCCTTTCCCGCTCAAGCCGATCCAATTCACGATTGCCCGGCGTGATAAGCGGATGATATTCCGTGAATTATTCTCAACGGTGATTGACCCGAACGACCGTTCACAAGTGCGCAAAGAAAAACTTGATTTGCCATTCAGAGTTTCGTCATTGATGAAGTCAGGTGATCCTTCCGTGAAGGTGGACATTGTGATTATCGGCGACGGGTTTACGCGCAATGATATTCAATCGTTCCGGGAGAGCGCCAAGGCAATGAATGACGCCATGTTTGAAACACAGCCGTTCAAATCGAGGAAAAGTGACTTCAATGTGTGGATGGTGGAGGCGCTCTCCGGTGAATCCGGCATTGATATTCCCGATCAGGATGAATGGAGGAACAATATTCTCGGGGCGCGCTACTCCACGTTCGGTTCAGCGCGGTATGTTCTCACCGAAGAAAACAAAACTCTGCGTGATGTTGCCGCACTGGCTCCCTATGATTTTATCTGTATTCTTGTCAACGGTAAACGCTACGGCGGCGGAGGAATTTACAATCTTTATGCGACGACCTACACCGGCGAGGAAGTGCGCGGCCAGGAATGGCAGATGAAATATGTGTACGTCCACGAGTTCGGGCATTCCTTCGCCGGATTGGGTGACGAATACTATTCCTCATCTACGGCATACAATGATTTCTATCCGCCGGGTGTGGAGCCCTGGGAGCCGAATATCACGGCAACCCCTACGATGGACGGGATCAAGTGGAAGAGTTTTCTGACTTCGGGAGTGCAGCTTCCCACTCCATGGGAAAAGACTCCGTATGATAGTCTTGAAGCGTTGCGAGGAAGGTTGGATCGCCTTGCTGAGGATTACTACGAAAAGCGTGAACCGTTGTACCAAAAGGAAATGGCAATACTCAAAGGTTCACATCACGCCGGGGTGGTGGGCGCGTTTGAAGGAGCGGGATACGCCAACCGTGGACTTTATCGTCCCTCCGTGGATTGCCGCATGTTTTCGTTGAGTCTTGTGGATTTCGATCCGGTCTGCAGTGCCGCAATCAGACGCGTGATCGATTTCTACGCGAAGTAACTCAGGCCTTTTGTGTTGCCGGCTTTCGCTGGGTGAAGAACCACCAAGCGCCGAAAGCAACCACGGCGGCGCCAAGGATATACAACACAAACTTCATATCGAACTTCTTCTCGTCCAGTTCGCTGATTGCCTTGTCCAATGTGGCAAAGTTCTGCTTGCCCAGGACGGATTCCTTCTCCAGTGTTGCACGCCAGTGTTTGTCAATGCGGTCCTTCCAGATGTCATGCACAAACACGAAAACATCGCGGCCGTCCGTTTTCGCGGAGTCAACGTACTCAAGAACGCTCATCGCAAAGCTCTCGCCGTCAGTAAACGGTTGCAGGGTTACCCGCTTCGATGAAAACTCCTGTTCCAATCCCTTCCAGAATGAAGCGTGCAGTTTCTTTTCCCATTGATTGATCACAGCGTCAACATGGCCCACGGGTTCCAGCGCCGGGATGGAATCCGTGCCGGGTGAATGCGTTGCTTTCTGCCGTCCCTTGCCGGAGGATTTCGAAGACCCCGACGATGCCTCTTCCGCCGAACCCCCTGAAGCGAGCGCGACGGCGTTCATCTTCTCCCTCAATCCAATCCACTTCGACTTGAACTGCTGTTGTTGCTCGAATAGTGAAGCGTAATCCGACGGTTGAACCTGTGTTACCTCCAAAAACTTCACGTTATCCGAGGCGATGTCATAAACGCGCGCGACAACATTGGACTTAAGAAGCTTGCGAACGACCGCTTCCTTCTGAACCTCCGTGGTCTGTGAAAGATTCTTGTCATACGGAAGAAAAATCGAATCCGTCAGCGCAAACAAGAGACGGTCACGCGCTTCAAGAGACTTTGACAGTGATCGCATTTTTTGTCTGAGGTCGGCAAGCGACTTTTTGCTTTCGCGCAATTCGGCAAAGAGCCGGTCACGGTCGTTGGTGAGGGAATCAAGCCGTTGCGTAAGTGAAGCAAGCCGCGCTTCGTATTCTGAAATAGTGATTCCCTGGGATTGAATAAGATACACGCGCTCGTAGGTCAATCCGTGGAGTGTGCGAAGCTTTTCAATCTTCTCCGCGAATGTCTCGGGATGCAGTGCCCTGTCCAGAAACGCGCGGTGCTCGGCATAACGCGATTCAAGCGCGTCGATGCTTCCGCGTAACGAGTCAAGCTGGTCTTGAGTCTTGGCCGCGTCAATCTCCATTGCGATCGAACGGTAAGCCGCTTCAAAGCTGGTCTTGGTCTCAAGATCAGATTGCTGTGCCAGGGCAACGGAAGCACACCACAGGGTGAGGAGAATCAGATGTTTCATTGCGAACCTCCATCCTCAAGTTCAACAATTCCGTCGGGCGTGAGCAAATGCTTGGTTTTCCCGTCCAGCATCTGAACATGCGGCGGACGCTGGTTCAGAGCGGGATCCGTGAGCCGTATGGGTTTATCGTCTTCCGTTGTTCCCATGCCGATGCTCCTGTAAAGCGAGAGGGTTCCCACACCAGGGCCAAACACATACACATGGGCGAAACCGGCTCCTGTCACGAAGTAATATCCCTGCGGATTTCGCAACACGCGTAATGCTTTGCCCTTCAGCGCTGAAGTATCCTGAAACTCTGCTAAAGCGAGTGGGGTCACATTGCACGTTAGCCCGTAGCGGACGTCGTCAATGGTGTTTTTGTCACTGACGGGTAAAGCGCTCTCCACCGGCCACCCGAAATCCACATTTTCCAGAGTTAGTGATGAGCATGAAATAAAAAGAACCGACGGACTCCATAACAGGAGCAGGATGCTGGTGCGAAAAAACCTGGCCATTGAACTGCCTTGTATTGAATGAGGGGAAAAGCGGTGCATCAAAATACGAAAAGAACGGGTATTGGTGCAAGTCGATGATCGGATCGGTGGACATGCTTCAGACTGTGGCCGAAAGAAAAAACATCGGCCTGCACTCAGCTGATGCCTTGAGATCCTTCTAAGCCATCTCAACCCGGCCGTAAGGTCGGGGTTGAGAGTCTGCGCGAAAAATTGCATCTCCGACGAGAGTTTGGTAATTTCAAAACAGATGAACCAGCTTGCTTCCTTTCTGAATCAACTCATTCAATCTGTTACCGTCAGCGCTGTTGTGCTGTCAATCGCATTTGTCGTGTTCGCCTTGATGGAACGGATGTTCTCACTGTCCACTTCCAAGAAATCCCGGCGGTCCACGTTTCTTGATGTGCGATATGCGCTCCTCTCGATGCTTTATCCACCTTTTATCTCTTTTATCATCTCGGCTGTTATTGGTCTGTTGGCAATTAAGCTCACCGCACCGCCGCCTGCACCGGAAGCTGCATTTTCGGCGGAGTCACTGCTTTCCTTTGCCGGTCAATTGTTGGCACTTCTTTTTCTCAGGGACTTTATCATTTACCTGCGCCACCGAATCTTCCATACCAGACCCATTTGGGCATTTCATTCCATTCATCACAGCTCTGAAGAGGTAGATTGGCTCTCTGCCGTGCGATTTCATCCGGTGGAGAGCATGATTGAAGCGTCTGGAGAAGTTCTTATTTTCCTGGGCTTCGTACTTTGGGGATTCAGCCCGACAGTTCTTTCAGTCGGTTCTTTTGTGATCGGCTTCTACAATTTCTTTATTCACTCGAATCTGCGTTGGACGTTCGGGCCGCTTCGTTACGTTCTTGTGAGCCCTGTCCTTCACAGATGGCATCACTCCGATTCCCCAAAGGCGCAGGATAAGAACTTTGCAGCGATGTTCTCCTGCATCGATCTCGTCCTTGGCACGTTCTACATGCCGAAGGATTCGATGCCGCTTACCACAGGACTTTCCAAGCAGGAGAGAACCGTCCATCCGCGCACTTTTCGGGGGCAGTTGCTTTATCCTTTCAGGAAACGATGACCCCGGCTTTGGCCGGGTCTCGCCGGAATGGCTCTTCGGGAATGTGCCATCTCTGTTGACTTCTTCACCCTATTCGTGTACCTTGCTTCAGGTTGTTCCCGCCGTACTCAACATGCTCAAAGCAAAGCAAACAAAAGAATCAAAATCGAACCACGAAGAGAAGCGCCGGGTCCTCATTGTTGAGGACAGCGTTGACTTTTCAAATCTTCTGAAGTTCCTCATCGAAGATCTGGGCCTCGAAGGCGTTCAGGCGCCTATTGAGGTTGATGATATTGTTGCACTCGCGAACGAGCACAAGCCCTCGACAATCCTGATGGACCTTGCCTTGCGCCGCCGGGGTGGAATGCAGTTCATCGAAGAACTCAAAGCCGATTCCTCTACGAAGAATATTCCCATTATCATCATTTCCGGGCGTGAACTGAGCGGCAAAGAGATTGCAGACCTTCAAATGAAGGGGGTCAAATACCTCAGAAAGGGAAGAATCGAAATGGACGAACTGAAGAATGAAATCAGGGAATCCGCGACCGGGGTAAAGAAATCCCACCAAACAGCCGAGAAGTAGTACCTCCGGTTTTACACCAATCCTTGTTCAATCATCGCATCGGCGACTTTCAAGAAGCCCCCGATGTTTGCGCCGTTGACATAATTTCCAGGAGTTCCAAAATGCGCAGCGGTGTCAACACACGTCTTGTGGATGTTCTTCATGATCAAGTGCAGACGTTTGTCCACCTCTTCGCGTGTCCACGGCAATCTCATGCTGTTCTGCGCCATCTCCAGTCCTGAAGTTGCCACACCACCCGCGTTAGCCGCCTTACCGGGACCGTAAAGGATTCCTGCATCGAGGAAGGTCTTCACGCCATCAAGGTCTGTAGGCATGTTTGCTCCTTCGGAAATAACATACACTCCGTTGCGAAGCAGGTTGCCGGCATCCTTGCCATTGATTTCATTTTGCGTTGCGCTTGGAAACGCGCAGTGCGCCTTGTGGTTCCACAACGGATTGTGGTCGGCTTTGCCGTCGAACGCCGTGTACGTGGCGTTTGTGAACAACTCGGCGTATTCCTTGATGCGCCCGCGCCGAATATTCTTCAGGTCCATAACGAACGCAAGTTTCTTCCCGTCGATTCCGGCAGGATCGTAGATGTATCCTTCCGAGTCGGAGAGCGTAACGGCCTTCCCGCCCAGCTCGTTCAGTTTTTCAATAGTGTATTGCGCGACGTTACCGCTTCCACTGACGAGGCAAACCTTGTCTTGGAGAGTTTCTCCGCGGGTTGCGAGCATCTCCGCGGCAAAATACACAGCGCCGTAACCGGTCGCCTCAGGCCTTATCAATGAACCTCCCCAATTCAACCCCTTACCGGTCAGGACGCCCGTAAACTCATTCCGCAGTCGTTTGTACTGACCAAACAGGAATCCAATCTCACGTCCGCCAACCCCAATATCACCC
>CAZJYO010000023.1:15147-16509 GCA_964550275.1 uncultured Chitinophagales bacterium | reverse complement strand
TTTCATAGCGCACGCTGAACGGAGCCACCTGGTTGCCGGTTCCGACATTCATGAACGTAGCCGTCGGTGAAAAGGAAACAAACTCAACGACATCGTCTCCGTCCTCAGGGTCATCCAAGGAAATTGTTTGTATGTCATCAATCGGTTGGGTTCCGAGGAGAACATTGTCGATGTAAGAATTCTGTCCAAAATGATTGTGCGAAACGAACACGAGTTGAACTGTCGCGCCGGTAACAGATGCGGGAAGCGCGAATCTGAGCGTTGCCCATTCATTGGCCAGAGGCGCCCAGTTGTCGGTTGTTGGTCCGGTCGTGGAATCGGGCTCGGAGAGCGTTACGATGTGCGTTGCAAACGTCAGTCCGCCGTCGGTTGAAAGATACACTTCCACAGTATCCGGTCCGACAATAATCGTGGGAAGCTCACAGTAAGCGTAATCAAAGACGAGTGAATCGGATGCAGTGAGACCTGTGACCATGGGGGATTTTAGCGAATCAATCTGGCCGGAGTTGGGACTGTAATCATAGAAATTCACGCGGACGCTGGCGTTGCCAATATCGTAACCGCTGGCGAGTGTCGTTCGCTGCCATGTCCGCCCTCCATCCGGATTGATGACCGTCCAACCCGCAGGAGGGAACGAGCCCTCGAAGTCTTCATAGATGGCGTAATTCATCGCCGAAGCTTGCTTGGTGTTCGTTGCACCAAATTGGAGTGGAAAAGAGACAACAGTTCGATCGAGTTCAGGTTTGAAGGATTGTGATTTCTGAGCGACAGCAAAGTGGTTGCCCGGCATGATTGCTGTGGCGAGAATAAGGAGTACATGTCTCGAATACATTATGTCATCTCCTTGTGAAGTACGGTAGAACGGAAGGCAGGTGCGGATGGAATATCTTCATTCGATGGGAGACAAGCAAGACTCAACATTTGTCACTTTCTCTTTGAAGAGAAAGTGAGCAAATGCCGCTTTACGGCATCCCGCACAATAATATTTAGTTGATGCGGGAGAGAACTTTCGGAACTGCAAACGCCTCAATCGTTAATAGTCGGAATCCGGAAGATTGTTGACTGTCTGCCACCGCACATCGGCCTGCAGTTCCGAGGGCTTGATTGATTTCGTTAGCGAAATCAGCTGCTAAGACAGCTATAGGGCTTTGGAATACTCAAAACCCCAGCTGATGAATACCACCTTTGAAATTGTGTAAAGGCATCGTAATTACTGAGGGCAGCCCAGCGCAAGCCTTCCGAAGTCGACGGCTGTGTGCGTTGGCAGAATGTACTGAGCTTTGTGATTTCGGGATTCTTAGGAGGCACCTAACCGAAATCACATTAAAACTAGGCAAGAATTAGTCAAGACTGTCGCGTTTC
>CAZJYO010000023.1:13773-15047 GCA_964550275.1 uncultured Chitinophagales bacterium | reverse complement strand
CCTAACCGAAATCACATTAAAACTAGGCAAGAATTAGTCAAGACTGTCGCGTTTCTCTTTCGCAAGAGAAAGAACAACAAACCTTAGGGCTGCGATTCGTCGGGCCTGAACCAAGAGAACTTGTTGCCTACCTTTTTGATCGGGTTGTGAAGACACGTCAGATCAATTTCCATGCGGCTCCAACGAAGGGAACACTTGTTTGTCGCGAACATATGTATCAAGAAAGATTTTTGCTGCATGATTCACTTCATCAAAATGCTCGCTCAGACCGTGATCACCGCCCTCAAACAATTGAAAGCGAAACGGGTGTTTCACTTCGTAAAGCTTTTGTACCATCTCCAACTGCTCATCGGGCGAAACGCGCCAGTCGGCTGTGCCGGCGAGAAGCAAAAGCGGTGTTGTCGGGCAAAGCTTGTCCGCCCAGTAAACAGCGCTGCGTGTCTTTAACACTGAATCTCTGTTATGCCAATAGCCGGGAGCCAGCTCTGCAAACACAGAATCCATTTCAGGTCGTTTGCTTGTTTGGATAAAAGCATCGGCCATTCCTGAGCCAATCACCGCTGCTTTTATCCTGTTTGTCTTCGTCAAAGCAAGGTAGGTCATCATGCCGCCCCGACTCCATCCCCACATTCCGATGCGCGAAGTATCAGCTTTTTCAATGTGAGAAACGCATGGAATAAGATTCAGTACGTCGTTCACGTCCCTTCCACCGAATTCCTCTGTGCCTTCACTGCCGCCGTTACCACGATACTGACTGGCAATGCATATGTATCCCCAATCGGCGACCAGCGCGAGAAACCTGATGATTTGTCTGTCATTCAACGCGCCAAATTCTCTATTGCCTCCACGATTAAAGAGAACCACTGGATATTTCCCTGTCTTCTTTGGGACGGAGAGATATCCGTTCACCTTGAAGCCATCAGATAAATACGTGATCGCATAGAAATCAGTGTGACTGATCATTTCCTTGAGATTGGGAATCCGTTTTTCCCATCTCGCAATTGAACTGTCCGCGATTGTATATGGCGTTTGACTTACGATTGTTCCGTCTTGCGAAAACGCAGTTGTGCCATAAAGAAACAGAAGGATGAACAAGAGAAAGGTGCTGTTCATGGGCAGAGAGTTCATAGAGCTTTGGTCGCAAAACTCTTCCACAGCTGGTCGACTTTACTGGTAGTACTCAAGCAAAACGCGCACAGTATCAACAGCACATTCTCACCCACCTTCAGCCACCCGATTTTGCCCACCGTTGGATCCTGTGTGAAGCAACCGCA
>CAZJYO010000023.1:1865-13763 GCA_964550275.1 uncultured Chitinophagales bacterium | reverse complement strand
TATAAGCATCACCAGCGAAAGGAACGCGCTTCCACGGTACAGGACGCCGATGATCAGGCCGAGGCCGCACAAGAGTTCGATCCAGGGAAGAACGGTTGCCGTGAACATCGCGACAGAAGGCGATACAAGTTTGTAGTTGCCGATCGAAACGGCAAACGCGTTGGGGTCGGCGATTTTGTCAATACTTGCGACGATGAACACGATGCCGATGATGAGCCGGCAAAGACGGGTGAGATAGGGATTTGCGAGAAGTGATTTCATTGGGTTACCGGCAGATTTGCTGATTGCCATTCCTTCCAGCCGCCAAAGAAAATGCGGACGTTGGGATAGCCAAGGGAGTCCAGTTTGACAGCGAGTTCAATACTGGAATTGCATTCCGCGCCGTCGCAGTACGTCACCAGCGTTTGATCCTTTGGAATGGAGCTGAGCAGGGGAACTGCAACCTCAAACTCGGAGAGGGGAATGTTGATGGCGCCCTTGATGTGCCCCAGCCCGAAATCGTAGGCATGGCGACCGTCGATAAACATGGCGGATTGGTTTTCGTGGAGTGCCCGCGCCTCATCGAGTGAAATGAATTGTGGCGCTTTGCGTTGGGTTGATGCTTCGGGAAGAGGAGCGAAGAAGCCTTTTCCCGAAATCGACGTGGATGCGAACCCGAGGACGCAAGAAGCGACAACTATGATTGCGGATTGTTTGAATGTTGTTTTCAGCATCAATGCCAGATTCTAAACCGTTAAAACGGTTTGATTTGTTCCTTCATGGGAATTGTAGCACACATTGAAATGTGGCGCTGTTCCAATTTGTATCTCGTAGGGGGATTCGTGCTTGCACGCCAAAGTGCGGCACTCCAGCACGCAGGCGTGAATCGCCCCGCAGGTTTTGCCGGGATTGTTTGATAAACACCGTAGCACTACAATTCATTGTGGTGCTACCAATGAAATCCACGGCTCATACGGAAACCGATCCATCGGTTTCGATATCTGTGAAACCATGCTCTCTCAGAAACTCCGCATACTCTTCAGCAAACGTCGTCGTTCGATGGTGCTCATCCTGACCTTTGATGTATTTCCTTACAACATCGAGATGGGAACGACTGACAGAGAAGGCGCCATATCCTCTTTGCCAACGGAATTTGGGGCCGATAACATTCTCGCTATTGATCCAGTGGGATGATTCGCCCTTTAGCAATTTTACGACCTCGTCAACCCTCATGTCGCTTGATAGACTCACCAGGATGTGGACATGATCAATCTGCACATTGATTTCATCAATGACAATTCCCTTCTCCTTTGCATTCGAGAGGATGTGCTGCCTGACAATGGGTCGTACTCTTTCAACCAAGAGCCGCTCCCGATTCTTGGTTGACCAGACAAGATGGACATGCATCCGGACGAATGAGTGGAGCATTATCTTCGCCAAACCGTTAAAACGGTTTGATTTGTTCCTTCATGGGAATTGTAGCACCACATTGAAATGTGGCGCTGTTCCAATTTGTATCTCGTAGGGGGATTCGTGCTTGCACGCCAAAGTGCGGCACTCCAGCACGCAGGCGTGAATCGCCCCGCAGGTTTTGCCGGGATTGTTTGATAAACACCGTAGCACTACAATTCATTGTGGTGCTACCAATGAAATCCACGGCTCGCACGGAAACCGATTCATCGGTTTCGCCCATACGAGAAACAATCACGCGACCTTCAACACAACCATCGTCATATCGTCGTGCTGGGGCTTTCCTTTTGTAAATTCCTGCACGTCGTCAACAATTCCTTTGATGATGTCGTTGGCTGGTCTGTCCCTGTACTTTCCCAGCGATTCCACCAAACGCTGTTCGCCGAACTCATCGCCTGTTTCCGTCATCGCTTCCGTGAACCCATCCGTGTAGAACACGAACACTTCTCCGGCGCTTAACGAGACTTCCTGTTCCTCAAGAACCGAATCGAACACCGTTCCGTTCTCAAGCCCGAGTGCCATCCCTTTCGGCGTCAGGAATGAGCCCTTGCCGCCGGAGTGTTGCGCGACGATCACGGGGCATTGTCCTGCGCGCGCGAAACGGATGGTGCGTTGCAGCGGGTCAAGAATCGCATAGAACATGCTGACGAATGAGTTTCTGTCGATCGTCCTGTACATCAGACTGTTGACCTTGCTGAGAACGGTTTTCGGGGAAACATTGTCCTCCGCATGCGATTGTAGAATTCCTTTCGTCAGCGTCATATAAATTGCCGCGGGAACGCCCTTGCCGGAGACATCACCGATGGCGATGCCGATGCGTTTGCCGCCAAGATTCACAAAATCATAGTAGTCTCCTCCGACTTCAAGCGCCGGGATACAGATTCCCGCAATATCATAACCGGGTGTTACGGGATTTACCTTCGGAAGAAGACTCATCTGCACTTTGCGCGCGATCTCCAGTTCCTTTGCCATGCGCTCGCGTTCAGTGATGCGAAGAATGTGTGTCGGCATGGTTTGCGGCGTGAACTCGAAGCGTTCTTTGCGAATCAACCCGCCCACGGCGGCCACCAGCGGAAGTGCAAACAAGCCGGCAAAAACGATTTGAGATAACTCAAAGGATTCACCGGTAGCGGCGAACAGCGGGATCGCAATGTTGAGAGCTGACAGCACGAAACCCGCGCAAATGGTTGTCAGGAGATCATACTTCAGAAACAGAAGGTTCATTAGGAACGCATACGCTATGAGAACGATGAACGTCCCTGTGAACCGCGGGAACCCGAAGGGGATATCCCACATAACGAATGCCGTCGCGCTCCAAAGAACAATCGAAAGGAGGATGCTCAGCCATGTTTTCCCCGTCTTCTCTTTGATGTACGAAAGGAAGAAGAGACGGAAGACAATTTCTGCAAACAACGCGCTGCTGATGCCGCTCAGGAATGGACGAACCCCGGGAAGGTAGGATTCGGCGATGCCGCTTTCTTCCCCGACAAAGATTCCGGTTCGCAACGCAGGAAGAAGGAAGTACAGGATCGCAGCATACGATCCGATGATGATCAATCCCCACAGGTATCCTCTGATGACGCCCTCAGCCACATCAAGAGTGAATGGCTTGAATGTCAGCAGACTGTCGATGCCGGCGAGTTTCCGCGGCCACACCGAGCGCGATGAGGACTCGCCGACGCTCCACGCAGCGAACACCATCACGCTGAGGAACACATGATAGATAAACACCGTCATTCCGAACGAGATCATCCGGGTGTTGTACTTGTTGAGATCGCCCATCCCGACCGAGGACCCGATCAAGGGGTAAATATTGATTGTTCCCAGAACGGAGGTGACAAACAACGCGATAAAAACGATCACGCCGGTGCGTGTCCCGACTTCGCCTTCATGGTATTTTTTCAGGAAAAGGACGACGACAAAGAAGAAGAGAAGGAAGAACACCGCGTAGGAAGATGTTGCAAGGAATGTGGCGGTCGTTGTGGTCTCAGACATCATCGCGTCAAAACTGCCGCCTTCTTCCACGTTCTCGCGGAATCCGCCGATTTCCGTGCCTTGGATCTGAACCCAGACGCTGTGCTCAAGCGCCGTGTCCTTGTTGGACCATACAAATTTGTGATCAAGCCGCTGTGATTGCTGTGTTTCGGATGAGGTTTTCAGTTCGAGCGAAGCAAGGTTGACGCCCTGTGAGCGCAGGAAGTTTTCTGCCATCGCAAGGGCTTCCGTTTTTGCAAGCGAAGGCAAACTTGCCGTGTCCTTTATGACGTGCTGGTACCCGAGGATTTTTCCCGAGGGCGATAACCACGTGCGGAAGGATTCCAGCGACTGGCTTTGTGTGAGCGAGCGATCATACCAGGAGACGTACCAATGATGTGCCGGCAGGGAATCCGTGCGGAGGATGGCGTTTGCGTGTTCGATGCCGCCTTGTGTTTGCAGGTAGAGATGAATGGACCCTCGTGCCGAAAACCACGCGTCCTGCTGGTAGTCTTTCACATCATATCCCAGGCCACGCAGATACGCGTTCGCCTTGTCCATGATCTCCGGGCGTGAGTGCTCAAGATCAATGGAGGCGTGGGGAGCAACGCTGTTCATCGTCAGGGCAAACGCAAGAGCGCCTGCGATGCCGCAGACCAGCAACAGCCCGAATCTTCGTATGAAGGATTGTTCCATGGGGTTCTTCAACTACGAATGCCGCGATTCAAAAGTTCCAAACTGGTTCAAGAAAGAAAAATGAGGGGCAAGATACAAGGCACGGAGCTGCTATCGTCCGGTTCGCACTCCGTCCGGAAGCTCATTCGTATCGCCGGATGCAGGGGGGAGGTTGCTTTGTTGAAGAAGGTCGCCGCACATGCGGATGGCTTCAATGATTGCATCGGCTTTGCGGCCTGATTGTATCCCATCGATAACATGGCGGACGATGGCATTCCAGTCTTCTTTGCGCACCCGCGCATTGATTCCTGAATCACCGAGCACCAACACCCGATGTTCCAGAACACTGACGAACAACAAAATGCCGGTCCGGTCTTTTGTCTTGAATACCTCCTCCGCGAGGAATGCTTCTTCGGCGCGTTGTTCGACACGACGGTTCATGAGTTGCTTGCCCGCGAAGAATCTCTTCATCGGCGCGAGCTTGCCCGTGAGAAACCAACCAAGCGTCATGAATGCGAAAATGGTCAGTACAATTTCCGGCGCTTCCCAAACGAACCACACATCAGTGAACATCATGATGCAGAAATACAGAATGGCGGGAATAAGGGAGAACGCAAGAGCGCCGCGCAGTTCGGCTTCATCATATTCGTCACTTTGGAAAACAACATACGGCACAACTTCCCCGGAGGTTTTTCCTTCCGCGGAACGGACGGCTTCCTGGATCCGGTCAAGCTCTTGTTGTGCGAAAGGATTGTATGCGAATGGCTTCATGAGGTCGGAGGGAGAAACCTAGTACACGCGCCGCGGTTTCTTCTGCTTCGTCTCTTCCTGCGTCAGGATGCACACGCCGGCGTTCTCTGTTCCGATCCAGAGGGTTTTCTCCGAGTCCATAAACAAACAGCGGATGTTGTTCTCGGCGAGGCTCTTTTCGTCCTGGGCGTCATGAGCAAACGTCGTTGTCACGGTTGATGACGCAGTATTGAGCACCTTGATGCCGCTGCCGGCCGTTCCGGCGATAATGTTTCCCGCGGAGTCCTCTGTAATTGATGTAACACTTATACCCTGCAAAAAATGTTTGAACTCTTCGCGCTGTCTGTCATATTCATCCTTCCCGTGAACGAACATATCGAGTCCGCCATCTTCCATGCCAACCCACAGGCGGCCGGTCTTGTCCGCGAGAAGAGCCATCACGCTGTTTCGCGCGAGCGAGTTCATCGCCTGGCCTTCGTTCTTGAAGACCTTGATCGCGCCGGTTGATTTCTCCAGCCGGTTGATGCCGCCGCCTAATGTTCCCACCCACAAATTACCCTCACGATCTTCGACGAGCGGCCAGACTCTGCTTTCACTCAAACTCATCGGGTTGTCCGGTTCATGCCTGAGCACAGAGAACACAAAGTTGGTCCGGTCGAATGTATTCAGTCCGTTGACTGTTCCGATCCAAAGAATGCCGTTGCGGTCTTCGAGGATAGACATCACGCGGTCATCGCTCAAGCTGTTGGCGTTTCCGGGTTCGGACTTGAACTGCTTCAGCTTTCCGCTGACGCGGTCATAACGGTACAAGCCGGCGCCGAATGTCCCGATCCACACAATGCCCGACCTGTCCTCGAAGATAGCACGAATGTCATTTGCGGAGGAACCCGTTGGGTCGGTGGCTGCAGGTTTCAGAACGGTAATGGCTCCGTTATCATATTTCACCATCCCCTCGCGGGTGCCGAACCACATAACGCCATCGCGCGTTTGCGTGATAACATGAATCTTTCCCGACGGCAATCCGTGTTCCATGGTGACATGCTTGAACACGAGTTTCTTGGTTTGTGCATGAAGAGGAAAGAGCAAGGCACTGACAAGCGCGATGAGCAGAAGTCCGCGAAGATTCATAGTCCTGTGCTTTTGAAATGTGGGACTGAAAAGAACGGTAAAAAGTTAGCAAGAAGGGAGGATGGGTGCAAGCGAGTACATGTGCATCTTTCTCGTAGAAGAGAAGCGACACATATTCAATTCTTCATCATTGTTGAGGGGATTTCTTCATGTTGTTGCGGTTTTATCAATACCTGTGGATTTCCTTTCTCATCTTTTGCGAGACGAATGGTCACGCTGTTGGTTGGCGCTTCGAACGTCAAACCCTGACGATGGTCGAATATTTTGTCCATCGTTGCCATCGGCCTGATATCGGCAATCTCATTGCCTCTCCACACATACATCATGTAACGGGTGTCCTGCTCGTACGAGATTTTCATGAAGCTTAGGACGAGGCCCCGACGGGATCTGGAAACAGTCACCACGGGATCGATGCTCTTCACGGTACCATGGGCCTCATGCTGGTTCTTCCAGAAAGTCTCCGCCTGCTGTTTCGCCTTCTCGAGAGGGACGCCGGTCGCTTTCGCAAGCGGTTCGTAGTTTCCCATCTTGGAACTGCGGATGAGACTCAAGGTTCGTTGCTCGACTTCCCGCATTGCATCTTGTTTCTCCGAGCCGTCGGCGAGCATGAGCTCTGCAACCTGACGGTCGGTGAACGTGGCGCTAAGAGCGTTGTTTTCGTCAATCTTTACTACAAATGAAGCGCCGGAAGAAAGCCGGTATGTTCCGTTGTACATATCGATGGTGGATTGATCAATGGCATCGAACTGTCCATCTGCAATCAAACGAATCTGTTCAGCAATCCGGTCGGAAATCTTGTCGTTGGAATTACTTGAGACGAAAATGAAAAAATCCGACTCGGGAGCATACCCGACAAAAGCGTTGTAGACGCTGTTGCCGCCATTGTGCCAGACGATTCTCTTTGCGCCTTCCCCTTCCACAACCCAGCCATAGCCGTACCAGGTTGGCGCGTCCGGCCCTTCCTTGACATGCGGAGTCCAGAGCTGGCGCACATATTCTTCCGGGAGAACAGTTGCATACTTCAAAGAGCGAACCCACTTGTACATGTCGCCCGCCGTTGAGAGAATGCCGCCGTTTGCGCGCAAATGCCAGCCCGGTCCGTCGGCGAGCCAGGGACGATCGAGGGCCGTTCCCCATCGCTGGCCGTCGCGATAACCAACCGCAAGGTCCGCAGTTTTGAATTGTGGAATCACATAGCCCGTGTGCATCATTCCTGTGGGAACAAAAAACCGCTCTCTCAGAAAGCGTTCGTATCCCATGCCGCTGACTTTCTCCACGATAATTCCCAGCAGACTGTAACCCACATTGGAATAATTGTATTCCGTTCCCGGCTTGCTTTCCAGTTTCGAGGAGAAGGCGAGAGCGAGGTAACCATTGGTGGAGAGAGTGTCGTAGTCATCTCCCAGCGAACCTCGGAATCCTGCGGTGTGCGTGAGAAGTTGATGGAGCGTGATGTCCTTTTTGTCATGGGGGACGTTCGGGAAATGATCGGAGAGTTTATCGGAGACGTTAAGCTTGCCGTCGGCCGCCAAACGCAAGAGAGCGGCGGCGGTGAATTGCTTGGTAATGGAGCCGATGCTGAAGATGGTCTCATTGCTTTGCGCTTTCTTTGCCTCCCTGTCGGCGAAACCAAACCCCGCGTCAAGAAGGATTTGTCCCTTTTGCGCGACAAGCACTGAACCGGAGAATCCGTTGTTCTCCGCCCGCTTCAGATATTCCTCGATGGACGCTTTTGTATCGGCGTGAACTTCCCGCGCGGTGAACACGAGAAGAACAACAAGAGATAATCTTGCGAGAGTTTTCATGGCTGCATTAACGAAAAATGGAAAGCAATGTTGCACCGCCGGTTATTTTCTGGGAATCATTTCGTCACGCATGGCGGCGTTATACACAAAGCCCGCCATAATGGCGACCGTCTGTTTGAGGTCCTCCTCAATCACACGGTCATAAACATCCATGCTGGAATGCCATGTGAGCGTGAAATATTCGATATCATCCTGAATAAACTGGAATGCAGGAATGCCGACGGCGTCAAAAGACACGTGGTCGGTGCTTCCCGTATTGGAGAGGGTCAGCGTTGAAGCGCCCATGCTTTCGTAGGGCTTGAGCCACGCGCGGAAGATGTTCCTCACTTTTTCATTGCCTTGCATATAGACCCCGCGGACTTTTCCTGTCCCGTTGTCATTGTTGAAATACACCGAGAGTTTCTTGCCCGTCTCGGTAAGCGTAATAGTATCGACCGAATCCTTTGTTTCCTTCACGCCGATGTATTGTTTTACGTACGCTTCAGAACCAAGGAGACCATGTTCTTCGCCGCTCCACAACGCGATGCGGATAGTCCTGCGCGGCGTTACGCCTGCGGCTTTGAAAATCCTCATTACTTCCATCATGCTGACGACGCCGGTTGCGTCATCGGTTGCGCCCGTGCCGCTGTGCCAGCTGTCGAGATGCGCGCCGATCATCACCACTTCGTCTTTCAAATCCGTTCCGGGAATTTCAGCTATAACATTGTAGCTCGAGTCGGCCTTTACAAATTCCACTTCAAAATCCAGTTCCAGTTTCGGTTTGATGCCTTTTTCAATCATGCGGTGAAGGCGGTTATAGTGCTCGGACGCGAGTACAATCTGTGGCAGACCTTTTGGAGCGTTGTTTTGGTAAATGCGCGCACGCCTGGAAGCCGGCGTGTCAGGATGTGAATAAACGCTGGCGGATTGAACGAAAATGACTCCTCCATCTCCACGACTCGCTGTGAGAAGGGCAAGAGCGCCTTCCTTGCGCGCCATTTCCATTGCGTTGTACAAAAGCATGGATTCGGCGCGTGAACCGCCGCCTCCGCCGGAAGGATTGCGTCGTCTGCGGCGCGGTATATCGGCGTTGGCGAGATCGAGGAGTTCCTGCTCTGTGTTGCGCGTTGCGCGCGGCTTGAATTGTGCTTCCAAAACCCGCGGGTCACTCACCATGAGAAATTTTCCCTTGAGTTTTCCCTTGAATGTCTGGAGCGCACTATCGGTTTCAGGATCGAAATAGATGACTTCGCCTTTAAGATCGTCGGCGCCTTGGGACCATGCTCTCGGATGCGAAAGCAACGGGAAGGGAACCGGCTCGGTGATGTTTGCGGAGTAGCGCTTGAGCGTCCAGCCCTTGCCAAAAGGACCCCATGCATCGAGGCGTGCGCCCTCAAGTCCGAACGACTCAAGCTTCGAGCGAACCCACTCCGCTGCTTTGACGTGGCCCGGTGATCCCGTGAGCCGCGGCCCGCACACATCCGTCAGCCAGCTCATCATCTCCATCGCCTGCGAACGCTCCATTGCCTCTTTCTTGAGCAGCGCAATCATTGCGGTATCAACCTTCTCTTCGCCGGAAGGCTGGGCAATGGCGATGCTGGCGATGATCATCAGCAACGTAAGAGTGTATATCTTGTTCATGAGAGATTTTCTCCTGTGGTGAGTTCGTTCAATGATGTTCTGTGTGGGAAGGATGTTCCCCGATCAATTTCTGAATTTGATTCAGTTTCTCATGGACTTCACGCGGTGACGGCGCGGTCAGGGTGATATGCCCCATTTTTCGTTTCGGTTCGGTCCGGGTCTTCCCGTAAAGATGAACTTTTGCCCCTTCGATTTTCATCACGGTTGTTGTATTCAAGACTTGCACGTGCTTGCCGAGAAGATTGATCATGGCGCAAGGACTCAGAAGTCTTGGGGTTGTCAACGGAAAACCGCATACCGTGCGGACGTGTGCCTCAAATTGCGACACGCTGCACGCGTCAAGCGTGTAGTGTCCGGAATTGTGCGGCCGCGGCGCCAGTTCATTGACGAGAAGCTTGCCGCCGGCAGTAAGAAACATTTCGACGCAAAGAACTCCGACCAGGTGAAAGGTTTCGGCAATTGCATGTGCAATTCTTGTTGCTTCCATGCGAACAGCGTCATGCACACGCGCGGGAATGATTGTTGTGTGAAGGATGTTCTCACGGTGCTCGTTTTCGCAAACCGGAAACGTGATAGTCTCACCTGGCGCCCTCCGCGCCACGATCACGGAGAGTTCGCGTTCCAAAGAGACAAGCTGTTCGACAACGTAACCGTCACCGGATGGGGAGAGGGACTGAAGCCCCTCTGCCATTCCATCGCCGTTGCGGATAACAACCTGGCCTTTGCCGTCGTAACCGGAGGTTGCCGTCTTGACAACGACAGGTAATCCAATCTCTTGAATTGCTTTCGCGACATCATTGCTTGAAGCGGCGCGAGCAAACCGCGTCGTGGGAAATCCGTTTTTGCTGAGAAAATCTTTCTCTGACTGGCGATGCTGTGAGATCCGCAGGACATTGCTGGCGGGTCGAACAATGTTGAGTGTTTCAAGATACGCGATGGTATCTGCCCGGATGTTCTCGAACTCATACGTAATAACATCGACAGACCGGGCGAACCGTTCCGCGGCATTTCGATCATCATAGGGAGCAACAATGGTTTCGTCTGCAAGACGCGACGCCGGACAATCAGCCGATGTATCCCAGACAACACTGCGATATCCCATGCGCTGTGCTTCGCGAATGGTCATCATCCCGAGTTGTCCGCCACCGACAATCCCGATTACCGCAGGAGGGAGGAGGGGAGAGCTCAACGGCATTACACTTTCATCTTGAGAACTTTTGCGCGAAGTCCGCGACGGTAGGATGCAAGTTTGTTTCCGAGCCGCGGGTACTTGATGGCAAGAATCCGAACAGCGAGAAGTCCCGCGTTTGCGGAGTTGTTAATGGCAACGGTTGCGACCGGAATCCCTGCCGGCATCTGCACGATAGAGAGAAGCGAATCGAGTCCTTTGAGAGCTTTGGTGTTGATGGGAACGCCGATGACAGGCAACGTGGTTTTAGAAGCGATCATGCCGGGTAAATGCGCCGCGCCGCCCGCGCCTGCAATGATGACTTCGACACCGCGTTCGATGGATGATTCTTAGTAATGAATCATTTCATCGGGAGTACGGTGCGGCGTGACGACATTGAACTCGCATCGAACGCCGAACTCGCCAAGAACAGACCGGGCTTTTTCCATGTGAGGCGCATCGGAAACGCTTCCCATGACAATCCCGACGAAAGGTTTGCGCGATGCTCTCCTCCGGAGTCTTGCTGACGGGGTCAATGCAGTGCCTCGTAGCTTTTCCTGAGTTTTTCAAGATGCGACTCAAAATCGTTTTGCTTTTCCTTTTCACGTGCGACGACTTCTTTGGGCGCTTTATCAACAAAACTGGAGTTGCCCAGCTTGCTGCGAACGCCGGTAAGAAGCGCGGAAATCCGGTCCATTTCTTTTTGCAGGCGGTTCTTCTCGACATGAATATCAATCAGTCCTTCGAGCGGAATGAACAACTCCTCGCCGCCAACTACCGCGCTTGCCGAGACGTTGGGCTTCGCACCGTTGGTGAGGAACGAAAGGGAAGAGACGCGCGCCAGCCGTTCAAGGTACCCTTTGTATTTCTCAATGCTTCCGGCACTGCGATTCTGACCAAGCCGCATGACAAGCGAGATCTCTTTGGAAGGAGCAATCCCCATTTCACCGCGGATATTCCGGACGGACTCAATAACGTTTTGCACGAACGCCATTTCCTGTTCCACTGTTGTATCGATGCGCGAGGCATCCGGGTGAACAAAAGCCGCGCGCATGATGAACTCATCCGCTCTACGTTTCCGGATGTTGTGCCAGAGCTCTTCCGTCACAAACGGCATGATGGGATGCAGCATGCGCAACGCGGCATCATACACATCCAGCGCCCGACTCACAACGGCTTGCTTCACTTCGAGCGGTTCGTTGCCGTACAATCGCGACTTGATCATTTCAAGATACCAATCGCAGAAGTCATGCCAGAAGAAATCATAGATCGTCTTGGAGACTTTGTTGATTTCATACTGTTCAAGCGCGTCGAGAACCTCACGCGCAG
>CAZJYO010000023.1:0-1855 GCA_964550275.1 uncultured Chitinophagales bacterium | reverse complement strand
AATGGAAGCGGGAGAGAATCCACCGGTCGGCAAGATCGAGATGATCGGTGTTGAACTCGCCCTTGTGTTCAGCTTCGCCGGTTTGATCGCGGTTCATCATCAGGAAACGGCCTGCATTCCAAATCTTGTTGGCGAAGTTTCTGCCCATCTCGTTCTTTTCCGCGGCATAGATGATGTCCTGTCCGAGCGGAGCGAGATAAAGAATGGTGAACCGTACGGCATCGCACCCGTATTCAGCAATGAGATCGAGAGGTTCAGGAGAATTGCCCAGCGACTTGGACATCTTCCGTCCCTTGTCATCGCGGACGATGCTGGTGAAGTACACATCTTTGAAGGGAATATTGTTTGCCGGTTCGGTTGATCCCGTGAACGACGGGCCGAATTTCAACCCGGCCATGATCATGCGGGCAACCCAGAAGAAAATAATCTCGGGAGCAGTGACGAGCGTATCTGTTGGATAGAAATACTTGAGATCGGCGGCTTTCTTGTATTTCTCCTGCGCGGGCCAGTCATGCACAGAAAATGGCCAGAGCCAGGAAGAAAACCACGTGTCAAGAACATCTTCATCCTGCTGAAGCTCTGATCCTCCGCAATGCGGACATTGCTTCGGCGTTGTTCTGCTGACAATCGGGTCTTTACAACCCGCGAGACAGTACCATACCGGAATGCGATGTCCCCACCAGAGTTGCCGTGAGATACACCAGTCGCGGATGTTGGTCATCCAATGATGATACACCTTGGTCCATCGTTCGGGATAAAACTTGATCGTGCCGTCCTCCACGACTTTGAGCGCTGGATCGGCAAGCGGTTTCATCTTTACAAACCACTGATCGGAGAGAAATGGTTCGACCACGGTGTCACAACGATAGCAACGGCCAATGCTGTTGTTATGGTCTTCGGTTTTTTCCAGAAGACCCTGTTCTTCCAAGTCCTGGAGAATGAGTTTGCGCGCATCGTACCGGTCGAGGCCGCGATACTTCTCCGGAACGGTGTCATTCAATCGGGCGGAAATATCAAAAATATTCAACTGGGGAAGGTGATGTCGTTCGCCGACCCAGAAATCGTTCGGGTCATGGGCCGGTGTTATTTTCACCATTCCTGTTCCAAAGGATGCGTCAACATAGTCATCCGCGATGATGGGAATCTCGCGACCGACGAGCGGGAGAATGACGTTCTTGCCGACAAGGTGCTTGTACCGCTCGTCGTTCGGGTTCACCGCGATTGCAACGTCACCCAACATCGTCTCCGGACGCGTTGTTGCAACGATGGCATGACCGGCGAGTCCTTCCGATTCGGTTGTGTTGTTAATCGGATACTTGATGTAATAGATCTTTCCCTGCTGATCAGAATAGTTCACCTCATCGTCGCTGATTGCCGTGTGATCCTTCGGGCACCAGTTGACGATATACTTGCCGCGGTAGATAAGGCCATCGTCATACAGCCGGACGAACACCTCTGTGACTGCATTCGAGAGCGTTTCGTCCATGGTAAATTTCTCGCGCTGCCAGTCACACGATGCACCAAGCGTTCGCAACTGTTGAATGATGACGCCGCCGTACTGCTTCTTCCACTCCCACACGCGTTGAATGAACTTGTCGCGCCCGAGATCGTGGCGGTTCTTTCCCTCCTTGAGCAGTGATTTTTCCACGACGTGTTGTGTTGCAATACCGGCGTGGTCAGTGCCGGGAATCCAACAGGCTTCGTAGCCGGCCATGCGCTTGAACCGGACGAACGCATCCTGGAGGGTATTGTTGAGAATGTGCCCCATGTGCAAAACGCCGGTAACATTCGGCGGGGGGATGACAATGGTGTACGCGCGGCGATCCGCGGCGGGCTCCGCGTGAAAGAGTCCATG
>CAZJYO010000022.1:0-16558 GCA_964550275.1 uncultured Chitinophagales bacterium | reverse complement strand
ATATCAAGATTCCGGAAGACTGGACTGTCGTCAACCACATAACGCCTCTCCTCGGCGGCGTCGAGGACAAAACTCGTCCGCCGAAGGAAACGACACAGCGCCTGGTGTTAAAGGGACACGCAATCATGGGCGGCATTCAGGTTTCCAACTGAGTTGTCTTTTAGGGTGTCCAAGAATTTGTAGAGCGAACTTCAGTTCGCCAAAACAGGCCTTTCAGCGACATGAATGTCGCTCTACAACTCTTGCAAGCACTTTTTGAACAGCCTCAAGAGAACTTTCGGAACTGGGGGAGTGTAGATGGTCTGCTCACCCACACCCGCCACAAGATGAAGCACGGCGGGCAGGCAGCCCGCAGTTCCGAAGAGCTCTGAACAAAAACACTTGCTCGCGAAACCTTCGGCGGGATTGCGAGGGAAGAATCACTAAACCGGCGCTGACAACAAACTGAGACACAATGCATCCCCTTCTCTCCGATAAACAGCGTCTTCTGTTGTATCTCGCGGTGTGGCTGGCCGTTGCGGCGGTCCTGGCCACACCGTTTGTTTTTTCCGGACGACTCACAGCGCTCGAAGCGATTCTGTTTTGTCTGCCAGTGACAATTGTGTACGCGTTCATGTCGCTCTCTGCATTGTACATTTGCCGTGCGTTCCCGATTCGCGAAACCGCGATGGGCAAAATTGTTGCGGCAACTATTCTCTCCGCGTTGTTCACCAGCGGCGTGTGGACATTGATAAGCACGGGATGGGCTTCCGTCCTCATAAAACTTGAGGGGCTTTCCGCTGCTTCCGGACTCGATGCACAAACGCCCTTTCTCTTCAGCGTGGGAACGTTGCTGTTTATTCTGGCTGTAATTCTCCATTACCTGTTGATGGTATTTGAATCATCGCGGCTCGCGGAACGTCAGGCGCTGGAACTCGAAGTTCTCGCGCGTGAAGCGGAAATAAAATCCTTGCGCGCGCAGGTTCAGCCGCATTTTCTTTTTAACAGCTTGAACTCGATCAGCGCGTTGACGGGACAGAGCCCGGAAAAAGCGCGTGCGATGATTATTACGCTTTCGGACTTCCTCCGCAAGACACTCCATCTCGGCGCGAAAGAAGGAATCACTCTTGGCGAAGAACTTGAACTCATCGATCATTTTCTGACGATTGAACAAACACGACTCGGGGCACGACTGCGCGTTGAAAAGCACATCGACAGCCGCCTGACGCAGATTGTCGTCCCGGCATTATTGCTTCAGCCGCTAGTGGAGAACGCCATCAACCACGGCATTGCACGGCGCGTTGAAGGTGGAACACTCCGAATCGACGTTGCGCAAAAAGGGAACCTGATGAAGGTAGGGATGAACAATCCATTTGACGCAGATGCGCCCGCCAAAAGCAAGAGCGGATTGGGCCTCTCCATTGTGCGAGAGCGGTTGTACAAGATGTTCGGGGCCGAAGCCCGTCTTGATATTGCACAAACCGATGGAATCTTTTCAGTTGAGATTACGATTCCGATACATCAGAACAAATGAAGCAAATCCGCACACTCATTGTTGACGATGAAGAGCTCGCGCGCGTGCTTGTGCGCGAGTATCTGTCCACTCATCCGGAGTTTCAGATCATCGGAGAATGCGCAAACGGATTTGAAGCCGTCAAAACGATAAGCGAAGAATCACCCGACCTTGTTCTGCTGGATATACAGATGCCGAAGCTCAACGGCTTTGAGGTTCTTGAAGTCGCCGATCCCCCTCCTGCTGTTATATTCATTACGGCGTACGATGAATACGCGCTGAAGGCATTCGAGGTTCACGCCATTGATTATCTCCTGAAGCCATTCAGCAAAGAAAGGTTCGATGAAGCTCTTCGCCGAGCAGAGGAACAACTGCGAAGTAAGAACCCGCGTTCGCTTCAGCCGCTTCTGGAGGATGTTAGCGCAAAGAGTGAGCCGACGGAACGCGTGCTTGTCCGCGATGGGTCGCAAGTGACAATCATCCCGGTTGAAACCATTGATTACATCGAAGCTTTGGATGATTACGTGAGGATTATTGCAGGCGGAAAGAAGCACATGAAGCGCGGCACGCTCTCTTCACTTGAGAAGCAATTGCCCAAAACCAGATTCATCCGCGCGCATCGTTCGTTCATCCTGAACATAGACCGCCTTTCAAAGATTGAACTCTACGCAAAGGACAGCCGCGTCGCAATCCTCAAAGACGGAACGCGGATTCAGGTGAGTCGGGAAGGGTATGGGAAGTTGAAGGAGATTTTGGGGTGAGGTTGCACGAACAGCCGCAATCAGTTATCTAAACTTATAAACGTCGCGGCGATGTCCGATAAAGTGAATGATAATGATCCGCTCGTTTCTGAGTATCTCAAAGATGATTCTATATGAACCCTCCCGAAGTTTGTAAAGACCTCTCAGCTCCGGCTTGAGGACTCGGAGGGAATACACGGGTCATAACCCGAGTCGCTTGCGGACGGCCGAAAAGTCCTCACCACGTTTTCCTTTTGCGACGGCACTTGTTTGACGCACCAACCTGCGACGGAGGGATTGCTTCATCACGAGCCCATCATCGGGATCGCCGAACAACTCAATGAGCTTTTGTTCAACAACAGCGGAAAGCATGTTGGCGAATTCTTTTTTTGTCATGTGTGCGTTTGTCGCAGGCATATACACTCCAATTTGTCACGAGTATTGTACCCATTTCTATCGATTTCGTCAAATAGCCGGCTCGTCATGAGTTTCTGTTCGTTGTTTTGTTGCATGTAAAGAGTCCGTTTGCTAGGTTTGAAACAACCTTCCTTTCATGAACCGAATGTTGGTAACATCTAACTCATCGCGCAGGATAGCGGGCCACCTAACTTTGGTTTGAAGCCGATGGGACGGCTGGCCGCGCTGGTGCGCGTCCAAGGCGCGGCCCGCAGCTTGAACCAATTCGTTAGACCGCTATACCAACCACCAAAGATCAAGGAGAAACCGATGAAATTCAGACATATAACCGCCGCTCTCCGTCTCGCGCTGGGCGTGGTCGTGGTGCTCACGGCAGGTGCGGAGGCTCAAATCACGAGCAGCCAGGATGATCCTCGCATGGCGGGCTTCAAGGGCAAGATCGACAAGGAGTACGAGAATTCGAGAGAGGACTGGCCGGTGCGCCCGAAGGCGCCCGCTGGCGCGCCGAACGTGCTGGTCATCCTTCTCGACGACGTCGGCTTCGCCCACTTCGGCGCCTACGGCGGGCTCACCCCGACGCCCAATATCGACAAGCTTGCGGCGGGAGGCTTGACTTACACCAACTTCCAGAGTCCTGCATTGTGTTCCCCGGCGCGCGCCGCGATTCTGGCCGGGCGCAACCATCACTCGATCGGCTTCGGTAGCCACGCCGCCACCGCCATGGGCTTTCCCGGCTACAACGGTTTCGTGCCGCCGCAGGCGGCAAGCGGCGCCAAGGTGCTCCAGCAACACGGCTTCACCACCTATGCGCTCGGCAAGTGGGATCATGTGCCGGCACGCGAGGTATCGGCCGCCGGTCCCTTCCTCGGCTGGCCGAGCGCCGATGGCTTCGACCACTTCTACGGCTTCCCGAATGCGGACCACAACAACTTCGTGTCGGTCATGTACGAGAACCACCGGCCGACCAACCCTTCGGTCGGAAAGCCCGACTACCACCTCAGCACCGACATGGCCGACCGCGCCATCTACTGGATCACGGCGCAGAAGTCGGTCGCCCCGGACCGGCCATTCATGATGCAGTGGGCACCGGGCGCCATGCACGCGCCGCACCATGCCCCCCGAGCCTACCTGGACAAGTTCAAGGGCAAGTTCGACATGGGCTGGGACGCTGCGCGCGAGATGATCCTGAAGAATCAGATTGCGAGGGGCATCATGCCGGCGAGCACCAGACTCGCTCCGCGTCCGGCCGACATCCCGGCCTGGGACTCGCTCACGCCGGAACAGAAGAAGATGTATGCCCGCCAGACGGAGGCGTTCGCCGCGCAATTGAACCATGTGGACCACGAGATCGGCCGCATGGTCGCGACGCTCGAGCGGACCGGCATGCTCGAAAACACCCTGATCATGCTCACCTCCGACAACGGCGCCAGCGGCGAGGGCGGCCTCGAGGGCACCCACAACGAGCTGCTGGTGCTCAACGGTATCAGCAACACGCCGATGGCGGAGAACCAGAAATTCTACGACCAGTGGGGAACGGCGGAGACCAACAACCACCACCATGCCGGCTGGGCGATGGCCGGTAATACGCCGTTTCGGTACTTCAAGCAGACCAACCACAACGGCGGCACCGCCATTCCGATGATTGTGCACTGGCCGAAAGGAATCCGGGCGAAGGGCGAGCTGCGCCACCAATACCACCACATCATCGACGTGGCGCCGACCTTTCTCGACGTGGTCGGGACGCCGATTCCGGATGTGGTGGACGGGGTGAAACAGATGCCGTTCGACGGCGTCAGCATGAAGTATTCGTTCGACGACGCCAAAGCCCCTACCCAGCACCCGGTGCAGTATTACGAGATGTACGGCCATCGTGCCCTCTACGACCGCGGCTGGAAGGCCGTCACGTTGCACGGCAACCGGATGCCGTGGGTCATCGCGGGAACCTTCGACTTCGACAAGGACGTCTGGGAGCTTTACAAGGTCGATGAGGATCCGGGCGAGGCCAACGATCTGGCGGAGAAGTACCCGGAGAAGCTCGCGGAGCTCAAGAAGAGGTGGAACGAGGAGGCGCTCAAGTACAACGTCTATCCGCTGTACGACGACCTGGCGGCCCGCGCCGCCAACATCGCGAAAATGGCCGGCGCGCCGAGGAGCACCTACACGTTCTTCCCGCCCGGAGCGGAGTTCATCAACGAGGCGCTTTCGCCCCCGGTGAAAAACCGCAGCCACACCATCACCGCGTCGATGGAAACCGACGGGGAGACCAACGGAGTCATCGTCGCCGCGGGCGGGTATTACGGCGGGTACACCTTGTTCGTGAAGGACGACATCGTCACCTACACCTACAATGCATTTGACGAGAACTACTACACCATCAAGTCGAGCAAGCCTTTGACGCCCGGCAAGCACGAGGTGAAGTTCGTTTACGAGGCCGTCCCGGGCGCTGGTCAGGGAAAAGCCACGGGCAAAGGCACGATCTTCATCGACGGCGCCGAAGTTGGCCGGGGAACCATCGACAGGACCGTCCCCGGCATGTTCTCGGTCTCCGAGCCTTTCGATGTGGGCGGGGATAACGGCGGCGCGGTGGATCGCAAGGCGTACACGTCACCCTTCAAGTTCAGCAATCAGCTCGACTGGGTGCGGTTCGACCTGAAGTAGGTAGGAAAGAAACGAATGCAGGTAACATTCAACTCATCACGCAGGATAGCAAGCCCAATCGGTGTGCTATGCTGTTGTAATTGCAGTCTGATCAGTAGTTAGGCATCAAACAAGACGCACAGAGATACGTTGATGAATCGTGACCGTGTAATGCGCCGCACTCTCCAGGTAACCTGCCTATTCAATTTCGCTGGAGCTTTTGCGCTGGCCTTCCCGGCATCATCGCTTGGGCAGTTGTTTGGACTTCCTGCTGATGCCCCGGCTGTGTATCGGGCATTCGATAGCGGTGCGATTGCTTTGTTTGGGCTTGCGTACGGGTGGCTGTCTGTTCAGCGGGTAATTGATCGCCCGTTGGTTGTCCTGTCCATCTGCGGAAAACTGTTTGCATTTTCTTCCCTACTGTTGCTCGCAGTCATTGGCCAATTGCCGATGCGAGCTCCGTTGCTTGGGGTAGCTGATCTCGTCTTTGCGCTTATTTTTTTATGGTGGTGGTTTGATGTCTAACCAGTGGTTCGAACGACGTCCGGCTCGTCGCTTCGCTCCTCGCTGGGCGCGGTTGAACTTCGTCGTTGTGTGCCTTCCGGCATGGAACTTACTCTGCCCAAATCGGTATCTTGGCCGAGACATAAGAATCGAATACAGGTAACATTGAACTCATCACACAGGATAGCAAGCGCAATCGGTGTGCTATGCTGGCGTAATTGCAGTCTAATCAGTAGTCAGACGCCGCCCAACGAAGGAAAAGGTCATGAAACGATTGTCCGTCATTCTCTTGTTCCTAGTCAATGCAGGGTGCGGTTCCGCCCCCACGTCCGATCCGGCAGTTGATCGTCAGGCAATCGCGGCCGTTAGCGCCCAGTTTCAGGCCGCTGAGAACGCCGGCAACGTCGAGCAGATGCTTCGACTCTTTGCCGACGATCTGGTCATACTGTCCCCCAACGCGGCCGAGCTCTCAGGCGCTGACCGAATAGCCGCCGCGATACGGGCGTTCCATGAAGCGTTTACGGTCCAGGTCGAGTACACCAGCCAGGAGATCGCCGCCTTCGGAGACTGGGGGTTTGATCGAGGGACCGAGCACTTCACGCTGACACCTAAGAGCGGCGGCGCTCCGATCTCCGTGAATGGCAAGTACCTCTGGCTCTACGGGCGCCAGCCCGATGGTTCGTGGAAGCAACGTCGAGTCATGTGGAATACCAGCGATCCGCCACCGAAGGGCGGCGTCTAACAGGCCGCAGCAGCTGCCGAGCGACGGCAAGGTCGATGTGGAGTGATTATCGAACTCGCCGCTCGTGGCTGCGGCATTCCGTTAGGGTTCACCAAATGGACGCGTAGAAACATGCACACGAGATTCCTCATGAGCCTCAGCGCAGCCTTCTTGGCGGCGTTTGGCGTCGGGATCACCTTTCTCCCGCAAGAGCTCCTTGCTCACCTTGGAGCGCCACCCGACGGCACGCTCGTCTTGTTGATCCAGTTACTCGGCGCCCTATATCTGGGTTTCGCAATCCTGAATTGGATGAATCGAGGAAGTCTCATCGGTGGAATCTACGGCCGCCCCGTTTCAATGGCCAACTTCTTCAACTTTTTGGTAGGAGCGCTGGCACTGGCAAAAGCTACTCTCGCTCAACGGGTCGGGCTGGAAGTTACCGTGGTCGCGTTGGTGTATGCAGTGTTCGCAGTTTGGTTTGGATTGGCGCTGTTCACTCATCCCGGCAACGACACCTCGTCACGTGGAAGCCGGTGATGAACAGCGAAGATGCTACTCTCTTTCCGGGAAAGTCCGCTCTTTGGATTCCGCTGAGGCGGGATTCAGAGAGCGGAAAAAGTAATCAAATGCCGAAGGCATCCCGCACAATTGTATTTGTGATTGGTTGCGGGAGAGGTCTTCTCGGAACTGCCCGCCTGCCTCATTGATTTCTCGGAGACGGGCAGGCAACCCTGCAGTCGTTCATAGTCGGAACATTGGAGAGTGGTAGTTGGTATGCCACCACACCCGCCAAAAGGTAAAGCATGGCGGGCAGGCAGCCTGCAGTTCCGAACGCGCAGATAATCACGGAGTTCTCAATGGCAGAAAACAAGACAAAACCCACAGGCGCCAGCGTTAAGGAATACCTTAACTCAAGAGCTAATGCACAACAACATGCGGATTGCCGCGCATTGATGACACTGCTCAAAAAGATCACCAAGAAATCACCGAAGATGTGGGGACCGAGCATAGTCGGCTATGGAAACTTCCGGTACACGTACGAATCCGGACGAACCGGAGAAATGCCGCTGGCAGCGTTTGCTATCCGTGGTCGTGATCTGGTGGTTTACCTCTGGCCCGAATCACAGGGACAAAGATCCCTGCTCTCGAAACTTGGCAAGCATAAGATGGGCAAATCCTGTTTATACTTTAGACAACTTGCGGATCTCGATATGTCGGTGCTTGAAAAGCTTGTTGTGGGTTCGATCGCGGAAGTGAAGCGGCGTTATGGACAGGATGTTACGCCATAGCACTTAATGCTCGTAAGACTATGAGAGCGATTGTCCGTACCGAGTATGGCCCGCCGGATGTTGTTCGTATTGACGAACTACCGAAGCCCGTTCCCGCTGATAACGAAGTGCTCATCAAAGTTGTTGCGGCCTCCATCAACGGATCCGACCGTGAAGCAGTAATCGGAAAACCCGCGTACGCTCGCATGGGTGGACTCCGGAAACCCCGCCATATCATTCTCGGATCTGATATCGCCGGACGGGTTGAACAGGTGGGCAGGTCTATCCGCGATCTGCAACCTGGAGATGAAGTCCTCGGAGAGGTTCCGGGCTATCATAGCGGTTTTTCTGAATACGTCTGTGCCCCGGAACGTACTCTTGTTCGGAAGCCGGCAGAGTTGACCTTTCAGGAAGCTGCAGCAATTCCGCAAGCCGGTGCGATTGCTTTGCAAGGCATGCGCATCAAGGGAAAGGTACAAGCAGGTCAGAGTGTTCTGATCAATGGCGCCGGCGGCGCGGCGGGCAGCTTCGCCGTGCAACTTGCCGGGCTCGATGGAGCCGAAGTGACCGCCGTGGACCACGGGGATAAAGCTGACTTTCTGCGTGCACTCGGCGCGCATCATGTGATTGACTACACCGCCACGGACTTTACGCGGACAGGAAAGCAATACGATCTGGTCCTCGACACATTTGCCCATCGTTCCGTTTTCGCGTGCGCGCGCGTGTTGCGTCCGAATGGATGTTATTTCTTCGCCGGAGGCGCGATCCGTGTCCTGCTCGGTGCACTGGTGTTGGGCCCTGTGATCCGGCGTGCAACCGGCAAAAGCGTCCGGCTCCTGGTCGTCCCTCAGAATCGAAGCGTGTTACTCGCAGTCACCGCGCTCTGTGCGGAACGCAAGATCGCGCCCGCGATTGACCGGATCTATCTTTTGAGCGAAGCGCGCGATGCTCTCCGGTACGTCTGCGAGGGACGCCAGAAAGGAAAAGTCGTCATCACTTTCGAGGGATAACAGTTGCCCCTGAGCGTTGAACCAGAAACATGGATGCGCATCAGGTAACGTCGGCATTCTCGAATTACGACCAAGGCAAATCGCGTCTCCATGAAAACCGTTTGCATCATCGGCGCATCGGGCAAGTTAGGACGATATATGATCCAGCATTGCTTGAGCCGGGGTTACAAGGTTCGCGGCGTTTGTCGGGCAAAGAGCGTTAGCAAGCTTGAGCCGTTCAAAGACCGGATTCAGATTTTTCCCGGCGCAACAAACGACCGCGAGGTTATCAAGAAAGCAATTGCAGAGTGTGACGGCGTGCTGACAGTCCTGGTTCCGTGGGGAAGAGAGCATTACGCAGCGGGCACTGCGCAGGCAGTTCTCGACTTTGCCCGGCCGGGCGCCCGGCTCATCTTCTCATGCGGGTGGCACATCACGCGCGATGGTCTCGACAGGTTCTCAACCACGCTCAAGTGGCAGGAGCGTGCAGCGCGTTGGATTGGCTCCCTCACCCGGCTTCTGGATATTGACGATCAGATCGATGCATGCCGGCGCGTGTTTGCGAGTGACACCGCGTGGACCGTCGTGCGTGGCAGTGATCTTGAAGAGGGCGAAAGTCAGGGACTCCCCGTGTGGAGCAGACACGTTGGCGATCCCATTCTTGAAAGCAATCTCACCCGTCGCGTGGACTTTGCGCTTTTCATGGTTGCGGCGCTTGAGAACGACCATCTCATTCGCGAGGCTCCTGCAATCGTTGGTTGTGTGACGAACTCTGCGCTCACACACGGTGGCTAAGAGCCCATCTCCGCCCTTAAAATTGCAGTGATTGCCGCATTTTGAGGTTCTTTGTTCTGTTCAACCGCTCCCGCGGGCTGTTTTGCAACCGGTTGCATGTTCGTAATCTTCTTTCTACTGTTAGTGGTAATCTCACTCATGGAGGGAACATGACAACCAAGGTCTTCTGCCTCGTTCTTGCCCTGGCGCTGATCCAGACAAGCATCATCGCCGGCGAGTTCTCACTGAGCGCCGGCGGTAATCATTCATGGCTGGTGTATCCAAAGAATCCGGAACTCCCGTATGAGAATCAGTTCAGGCCAAGTTATAGCTTTGGCGCAAATGCAATCCTGCTCACCGAAGACGTGAACCTTTCTGCAGGACTGCGACTGTTTGATGTCGGTCGTTACGACAGTCAGGAGGGCTACGATGTTACGATAAGCCATGTGTACCTTTCGGCGCCCGTCAGAGTGGGCTACGAAGTATTTGAGGGGCTTATTCCCTTTCTCAATGTTGAGCCCGGTGTATTGTTACACGCAGGCGCTACACTCAACACGCCGGACGGGCGAAACGGGTCAACCTTTACGGATGAGATGAACATGTTCAACCTCTTCGCCGGCGCCGGCCTCAAGTACATCTTCACGGTGGATGGAAACACGTTCAGCGTTGCCGGACAGTTTAATGCCGGACTCCTGCGCGTTTCAAAGGATGAACAGTTTGATGTTACTCCCACCAGTTCGCGCGGATGGGTGGATTGGAGAACACGGGAGATCGTTGTATATCTTGAATACTACTTCGGGAGCTGAACGTTCACTGATAACAAAGAAGGAGCGCTACATGAAAATCACTGTCGAGGCATTTGTCAACGCGCCGATGAAAAATGTTTGGCGCGCATGGACGACGCCCGAAGACATCAAAGCATGGAATGCCGCATCAGATGATTGGCACACAACGAGGGCATCCGTTGATCTTCGCGTTGGCGGCGTATTCCTGTCACGAATGGAAGCAAAGGATGGCAGTGCAGGGTTCGATTTTACAGGGACATACACCCGCATCGTTGAACATCAATTGATTGAGTCCACGTTCGGCGACCGCTCCTTGCGAGTCGAGTTCAGACAGGGAGAAAACGGCGTAACCGTCCGTGAAACCTTTGACGCCGAGGAAACGCATTCCATAGAACAACAGCGCGAGGGGTGGCAAGCGATTCTGAACCGGTTCGCGCGGCACGTCGAAGGCAAAGGGTGATTCCCCTGTCATCGTCTGACGCTTCCCTGTTCAACACTTTTCCCCGCACGACCCATGCAACGGGGGAAAATCCCCTTCCTCCTGGTCGTCTTAAAGCCGGCGCTTAGTCATTAATCACCACCACTGGCAAGTCTCACCTTTCTACCGTTTATTACAAGACGCAGTTTTGCAATTTCGGCCAAGAATAACACAGCCTCATTTGCCATACAATTATTCCCGCTAGCCCCATAGCGGGAAATGGAGGTTACCTGATGTTACGATCACATCATCGCTTTCTCCCTGCCGCTCTCGGGTTGATTCTTTTTCTGCTCGCATCCATCGCGGTGAACGCTCAGGATAAGAGCTGGCCGCGTGAGATAAATACCTCGAAGGGAATTCTCACTTTCTACCAGCCGCAGCCGGAGAAATTCGAAGGCAACATTCTCGAGGGTAGATGTGCAATCTCGCTCCTGCAGGCGGGTAAGAGTACGCCCATCTTCGGCGTTATGTGGTTCAAGGGGCGCGTGGATACAGACCGCGATTCTGGGACTTCCATGCTTCGGGACATCAAAGTCACAAACACGCGGTGGCCGGAAAGCAGCGCGGAAAAAGAAACCGAGCTTTCGGTTTTCCTCAACGACCTGATGCCCAAGACCGGCATTCCCATCTCGCTCGCACGGCTTCAGGCAAGTCTTGCAACCCTGGAGAATGAAAAGAAAAGCGTTGAAGGGCTGAAGCATGATCCGCCGAAGTTCGTGTTTACAGAAGAACCATCCGAGTTGGTGCTCTACAACGGGGAACCGCGCACGATGGCGATAGAAAAGACCGACTACGAGTACATTGCGAATTGTGTCTTCGCAGTTATCAAGGACAAGAAAAGCGGAACCTACTACCTGAGCGGCGGAAAGATTTATTACAGCGCCAAGGATCCAATGGGCCCGTGGACATCGATCTCGTCACTTCCTTCCGAAATTGCCAAGATGATGCCGAAGGATACCTCGGCAACTCCGGCGCCGGCAAAAATTCCGAAACTTGTCACCGCAACCGAACCAACCGAACTCATCTGGACAGATGGCAAGCCGAAGTGGGAAACCGTGGACACCACCGGCCAGTTGATGTATATAACGAACACGGAATCAAAGGTTGTTCGTGAAGTAAAGACGAACGAGATTTACGTCCTCGCTTCAGGCCGCTGGTTCAAGAGCTCATCGACTTCCGGCCCGTGGGCAAGTGTGCGCCCCGATCAGTTGCCGAAAGGATTCAGCAACATCCCTCCTTCGTCGCCGCTGGGAACAGTACGCGTTTCTGTGCCCGGAACTCCCGAAGCGGAAGACGCCATGCTTGACGCACAAGTGCCGCAGACCGCCGCCATTGATCGCAGCAAGGCAAAGCTTGATGTGAAGTACGACGGCGATCCGAAGTTCAAAAAGATCGAAGGAACCAAAGTTCAGTACGCGACCAACACAAGCACGCAAGTTCTCGCCATCGATGAAAAATATTACGCGTGCGATAACGGCGTTTGGTTTGTTTCCAACAAGGCAATCGGCCCGTGGGCTGTTGCAGACAGCATCCCTTCCGATGAGATCAAGAAGATTCCGCCATCAGAGCCCGTCTATAACACGACGTACGTTACTGTGTACGAATCCACTCCGTCGGTCGTTTATGTTGGTTACACGCCCGGCTACATGTGGTCGTATCCATATTACGGCGTGCCGGTGTACGGAACGGGTTGGTACTATCCGCCGTATTGGGGAGCTGTGTATTACCCTCATCCTTACACGTATGGTTTGCACGTCGGCTACACACCCTACTATGGTTGGGGATTTGGATTTGCGTGGAGCGTGGGCTTCATGTGGGCAAGCTCGGCGTTCTGGCATGGTGCATGGCACGGTGGATACCATGGGTACTATGGATATCATGGTTATCATGGCGGGTATTATCCGCCAGGCGGCTATCGTCCCGGCGGAATTGGCGGGGTCGGCGGCGTTGGGGGTGTAGGTGGAGTCGGAGGTGTTGGTGGCGTAGGTGGTGTGGGCGGAGTCGGCGGCGTAGGCGGAGTTGGTGGCGTTGGAGGACCCGGCGGTGTTGGAGGCGGACGCGGACCTAGTGCTGGACAATTACCTGCTGGCGGCGGTGGACGCAACACGGCTTCTACTCTTCCATCGAACAACAATCTCTACAACAAGGCCGAGAACCGCGACCGCGTTGCTCCGCGTGACAACCAACGTGCCGGTACCCAGCAAGCAAATCGCACGGCCAAAGGAGCGAACAATGTGTATGGCGACCGGAACGGCAACGTGCATCGCCAGAACTCGAATGGCAACTGGCAGTCGCGACAAAACGGACAGTGGAAGGATTCCGGAAGCCGTTCATCAAGCATGAACCGCGACGCAAGCGCGCGAAGCCGGGGCAGTTATGGAGGCAGTCGTTCCGGAGGCGGCATGCGTAGCGGCGGCGGTGGGATGCGGGGTGGCGGGCGAAGGTGAGACGTTTAGGAACCGTGTTTACAATGCCGTGGTTGCACGGAGAAAAATCACATTAGTCAAATTAAGGGGAAATGCTCAGATGAAGCTGAAGGATGGCGCGTTCTGCAGAGTGATCGCCGGTACGCACAAGGGTAAGTCAGGCACTGTGCGAGACATCAAAACCAGCAAGACCGGCCATGTCACCATCACCGTCGTACCCAAGAGCGGTCCCCGCTTCAAGACGCTAGCCAAGAATGTTGAGGTGTAGAGTGCGGTTCCTTTCTGCCTGAATCTCACAGCCCTACAATGCACTGGCGCAAAATCCCCTTCCTTCGTTGGTCGTTCTCTTCCTTAGCTCTTGTCGGATGCAGTTATAGTCCGGAACCCATTGGCATAACTACGCACAATGAAATTGTTCTTGCAAACCCAACGGACTTTGACTCCACTCAATGGCCTATGGGAGAATACACACTTCAATCAGCTACTCTCACCGGTGACATTCTTAATTTGGCGGTACAGTGTCCCGGCCAATCTCCCTCCAACTTCCAACTTGTGGCGTGGAGTTACTGGGCGGAGTCAGATCCCGTCCAGGCATGCGCGCTATTGAGCTTCAATCCAGACACTGTCTACTCTGGTTCCAATGTAGTCACTGTTGCCTTCAATATGGCTCCCATGAAGAATGCCTGGAGAATGGCATATCGAAGGCACTCGGGAGTTATTCGCGTTCTTGTGCGGTACTTGGAGCAACCCCGTGCAGATCTCCGATATGAATTCTGACCTGCGGTTAGCCAGTGGCTCAACCGTTCTAATTGAACCATCAAGGATCTAACAATGCACTGGCGCAAAATCCCCTTCCTTCGTTGGTCGTTCTTGCGGCTGATGCTTGGCATGAGCAATCTCAGAACCGAGTGGCAGGTCGGCGATGGGCGTGAAGAGCGGCTGGCACAATACGTTTCAGCAAAAGCGCGTCGTAACGATCCGGCAGATGTCATTAGGATCATTGACGAATACTGCTACAACGAGAGCTTCCTTATTAATGTCGGCGACGAGAAAGGCCGCATTCTTGATGAAGCTGTTGCCAAAACCAAACCTTCACGCATGCTGGAACTCGGCACGTACTGCGGATACAGCGCGTTGCGCATGGCTGTTGCCGCGCCTGCCGGGAAGGTTGTATCCATCGAGTTCAGTCCGGCAAACGCCGGCATTGCCCGTCGCATCCATGAGCATGCAGGCGTAAGCAATCGTATCACGGTCGTTGTTGGCACACTCGGCGACGGCGGCAAAACGATTGAAGCGCTTCGCAGCCAGCACGGCTTCAGCGCCGGCTCGGTTGATTTCGTTTTCATCGACCATGAAAAGAGCGTTTACCTCTCCGATCTCCGTTTGATCCTTGAACAACAGTGGCTTCGCCGCGGAGCCGTTGTTGTTGGGGACAATATTAAGTTTCCCGGCGCGCCCGAGTATCACGCTTACATGAAAGAAAATGAAGGAAAACTCTGGCGGTCGATGGAACACCAGACACATGTTGAATACCAATCGGTGATCAAGGATATCGTATTGGTTTCTGAATTCCTTGGTCAACGCTGAATCTGTCAAACGCGATTCGGGATACTGCCGATTTCCTCTTCGGGCCGAATCCTGGTATAGGTATCATCGAATTCACCTGCACGATACGTACTAACAACGCAAAATGAACAGTCGCGGGCACAGAACGGCGCACGTCCCAGCTTCTTTCTTTATTGCATATATGTAGCCTCTTTTCTATTTTTGGCAACTCAAAAAATTCATTGAAGCCGCGGTCGCTGATTGACGCTCAAGAGCTTCCGAGGCCGCCGCTCGTTGAGGTTTAACGCCCGAAGCTCCGGCTCCAAAAAGGAATCCAATTCATGAATCCTATCGAAACAATTCATTACACGATTGAGTGGACGGCGATTTGCATTGAACTCCTGGGGGTTCTTGTCATCACAGGCAGTGTCGTCATCATGGCTTTAACGCGCGGGACAGTGCGCTTCCTGTTCCAATTAGACAAGGAAGGCGCGTATGAAAGTTACAAGCACCGGCTCGGGAGAGGGTTGTTACTGGGCATGGACCTCCTCGTGGCAGGCGACATCATCCGGTCTGTCGCGCTTGAAGACTCGCTAGCAAATGTGGCCCTGCTTGGCTTACTCGTTATCATTCGCACCTTTCTGGCTTGGTCCCTTGGGGTCGAGATCAAGGGGCACTGGCCGTGGCAGGGGAAAAGAGATAGTGGTCATGCACCACAACACGAATCATGAGGATGACGAACTTTTCATCCACAGAGAACTAGCTGAGAGATACCCGCTTGCAACTGGCAAAAAAAGAAATTCCCTCACTCGTGCTGATCCTTCTTCTTCTCTCCTCCTGCGCCGGCAATCTTCAGAACGGAAAGAAAGAAGTGATCACTCAAGGTCTTGCCGGGAAGATTTTGTTCTGGGAAGGCGACTTCATGCCGGGAATAAACGCTGAAGCGAGGATTGATCAAAAGAAACCTGTCGTCAGGCAGGTCTTCGTCCACGAGTTGACGAAGATAAACAATCTTCAACAGGTTGACCCTGCGGGATTTTACGAAGCGATACCCACGAAACGTATTGCAGAAGTCTGGTCAGATTCAACAGGGAGATTTGCCATCGCGCTTCCGACGGGAAAGTACAGTGTGTTTATCCGGGAAGACAGTTTGTTTTATGCGAACGGTTCGGATGGCGAAGGAAACATCTGGCCGGTGGAAGTAAAGAAGGATTCAGTTTCAAACGTGGAGCTGGACATCACGTACAAGGCAACGTTCTAGAGGCAAATCACAAAAGACAAATATCCAGAACCAAACAAAAGTCAGATTCCACAATTCAAACACCAATCGAAAAGTAAATTACAAATCTCAAGAACCACACAAAGGGCAAATCTCAAAAAAACAAGAACCAAATAAAGACCAAATTTCAAATTCCAAAACTCAAAAAGAATCTACACTTCAATCCACTATCCGCACTCACCAATCCTCAGTTCACAGCTCCCCAATTCTTCACTCATAACTCATCACTCTTCACTCTCTATCAGCTCATCCAATTCACCTTCGCGTCAGGGTTCCACTTGGTTGTGGTTTTCTTCGGCTTGGTAAAAAACTCAATGGAGCTCTTGCCGGTGATATCCCCTGCACCGAATTTTGATTCATTCCAGCCACCGAAGGAGAATGGTTCACGTGGTACTGGAACGCCGATATTCACACCGATCATGCCAGCACTTGCGCGCTCGGCAACATCACGCGCCGCGGCACCGCTTTGCGTAAAGACTGAAGCCGCGTTTCCATACGGATTG
>CAZJYO010000021.1:0-16664 GCA_964550275.1 uncultured Chitinophagales bacterium | reverse complement strand
TTGCATGAAAGCGTCTTGCTTCCCAACGGAAAGGTTCTCGTTGTCGGTGGGGCAACGGATTTCGACTACCTCCCCACTCGCGTAAGCACATGTCAGGTTTTCAATCCGGCAAATTCATCATGGGAACCATTTCAGAATTTGCAAAGTCAGCGCTGCACACATGGAAGCATCCTCTTGGCAAACGGTCAGGTCCTTGTCGTCGGTGGATCATACCAACTGTTCAATGAAATCACTTCGCCTCCAACACCTCCTCCTCCGCCCACGCCCCAACCTCGTCTGCTATCCGTGCGAGATGTTCCTTTCGATCAAGGAAGAAAAGTCCGCCTCAACTGGATGCGCTCTTCTCTGGACTCCAATGTTGCTGAACTTACTCATTATAGCATCTGGAGGGCCACGCCGGGGCCCGCACCAAATTCTGTCGGAAAGACAAGCGGGCTTGAAATCACGTCATCCCTGCGACGCCTTACAACAATCAATGGCATGCCATTTAACTGGGAATGGATTGCCGATCAACCGGCACACAGATTCCCAAGTTATTCTTATACAGCATCAACCCTTTATGACTCATCTGCGTTTACCCACGGGAAACATTATTTCCTTGTGTCGGCTCACACGGCTGATCCAAATGTTTTCTATGACTCCAATGTTGACAGCGGCTACTCTGTGGACAACATTCCTCCCGCTGGAGTTCCATCTCTTGCCGCAATCGGTAATGGCGGAACCCATGTTGACCTTTATTGGCAGGCAAGCGTTGGCAACCCGGATCTTCATTGCTACGTTATCTACCGATCCACGGTGAGCGGATTCGTTCCCAACGAAACCAACCGCATCGCCACCGCCGCGGACACATTTTTTGTAGACAACGCTTTGCCATCCTCCGGTCCTTTGTATTACAGAGTCACCGCCAGGGATCTGCAGGGCAATGAAGGTCCCCCTTCACCGGAAGCATCGGTATTCACCACTGGCGGGAATTCCGGCAGTGAAACACCGGCGGTGTTCTCACTCGGGCAAAATTATCCCAATCCGTTCAACCCATCGACAACCATCGGCTTCACAGTGCCTTTTACATCCATGGTTTCACTTACCATTGTTGATGTGCTTGGGGAAACATTGGAAACTCTTGTTCATGAAAATTTTGCGGCGGGCACACATTCGGTGACATGGAATGGTTCGGGGTATCCGAGCGGCGTTTACTTTTACCGCCTCCAAGCCGGCGGCTTCTCGGAAACAAGGAAACTGATTCTCTCAAAGTAATTCTGCTTCGTGCAAAGGCCCATGCTCAACGGCATGGGCTTTTTTTGTTTCTGCGGGCGCATTGGATTTCAGGATCCAAATTCGTAGGTTATTGCGTACAGTTTATCAAAATCGCCATATCTTTGCCCCATTGAAACTCTCCGTCGTTATCCCGGCATACAACGAACAAAGCACTATTGAGGAAATCGTGCGGCGTGTACGCGCGGTATCCTTCGAGAAGGAAATGATCATCGTGGACGATTGTTCCACCGATGGAACCCGTGAGGTGCTGAAGCGGCTTGAACATGAGCCGGACGTGCGCGTCCTCTACCATGACGTGAACAAAGGCAAGGGCGCCGCCCTGCGCACCGGGTTCTCGGCGGCAACCGGCGATCTGGTTATCGTCCAGGATGCGGACCTTGAATACAACCCGCAGGAGTTTCACCGGCTGGCCAAGCCGATCCTCGACGGGCGCGCTGATGTGGTCTATGGCTCACGCTTCCTCAGCAGCGAGGAACACCGCGTCCTCTTCTTCTGGCACTCGCTCGGCAACAAAGCCCTCACGACGCTCTCCAACATGTTCACCAATCTCAACCTGACGGACATGGAAACGTGCTACAAGATGTTTCGTGCAGACGTTTTGAAGCGCATTACCATCCGGGAAAACCGGTTCGGGTTTGAGCCGGAGATCACCGCCAAGGTCGCACGCCTGAATTGCCGGATTTATGAAGTCGGCATTTCCTACAGCGGCAGAGACTACAGCCAGGGGAAAAAGATCGGCTGGAAGGACGGCGTCCGGGCTCTGTGGTGCATCGTCAAGTATTCCATTTTCTGACCCATGGACAGCGGACCGCAAACACTCGAAGCCATCGAGGGCATGGATAATTTCAATGCCTGGATGTATGAACATTTTGATCCGTACGTTGGCAACCGTATTCTCGAGGTTGGTTCCGGTATCGGCAACCTTACGCAGTTCATCCTCAACAAAGAGCTCGTCGTTGCAACGGATATCGAGGATGCACACCTTGCCATCCTGCAGAAAAAATTCGGCGACAAACCCAACGTCAGGATTCTCAAAGCTGACTTCATGGATGATGTCGCGCCCGTGTTCACGCCCCTTGCCATTGATACGATCATGTGCTCCAACGTTCTTGAACATATCAAAGACGACAGAAAAGCTCTTGAGAATATGTACAACCTCCTTGTGCCGGGCGGGCACGTGGTGCTTCTGGTTCCCGCGTTCATGTGGCTGTACGGATCACTCGATGAAAACCTTCTGCATCACCGCCGCTACACGCGTGACGAACTCGTTGAGAAATTTACCACGGCCGGATTCTCCGTTCGCAAAACGATGTGGATGAACATGTTCGGCATTCCGGGATGGTTTCTCAACGCGCGGATTCGCAAGGTTGCAACACTGCCGCCCTCCCAACTCCGTCTTTATGACAAGCTTGTGCCGGTGTTCCGCACTGTTGAAAAACTCACGGGGCCGCCCGTCGGTCAGTCCATCATTGTCATCGGCCGCAAGGGATGATGGACGGCAATCGCCGCGCTGACTGGCTTCTTTGTTGTTCCGCAAGCATTCTGTTTTGCGTTCTGACATTCCACGATCTCCGGCTTCCGGGGCCGAACACCGACGAGGTCTTCACCGCCGCGCCCGCAGTGAACTTCTACAACAACTCGTATGCTTCGCAACCTCCGCAGATCGATCCTTCCGTTGTGCCTCTTTTCGGAAGAGCCCTCCCGCTCATGTTGATGACCTACGTGGGGAGCGTTCAGACATTTCTCTACGTTCCCGTGTTCTTCATCTTCGGCCACAGCATTGAAGTTGTCCGCATCGTGCCGATTCTGATTGCGGTGGCGGCGCTCTGGTTCGGATATTTCTTTTTCAGGAATGCTTTTGACCGCACAGCCGGCGCGATCATGTTGTTACTAACAGTCACCGATCCGGGCTTCGTGTTTTTCACCGGAAGAGATTTCGGTCCGCCCGCGCTTGCCTTGCTCTGCAAGATGGCAGGATTGTATTTTTTCCTGCGCTGGTGGAGAACGTCGCGCCCGCTGTATCTTCCGCTTGCGTCATTCATCTTTGGCGTCGGTGTGTACCATAAAGCCGACTTCCTCTGGATCATTATGGCGACTGCTGTCGCCGCCACGATGTTCTACTTTGGTGAACTTCGAAAGCGGTTGTCTCTTCGAGCCGTGCTCTTTGCCGCGGGTGCGTTTTGCATTGGCGCGGCGCCATTTCTCGCAATGAACATTCTGACACTGGGCGCAACATTCGCTCTCTTCCGGCAGAATCAGCCGTTGGCCGATCAGCTTTCAGCGTTCGTGGGAGGAATAGGAACGCGCGCGGTGCAGACCTTTGAAATGATGAACGGAACCTCGTCGTACCGGCTGTTCATGGGGGAGCATCCTTCACTGAGCACAATGCAAGAACTGATTCTCCCCGTATTCGTTGTGGCGGGAATGATCGCGCTTGCTGTCATTGCCTCACGGAACGTACGCGCGCAAGGGTCGAGGAAAGCCCTGTTTATAGTGTCGAGCGGAGTATTCGTTTTTCTGCTTACCGCCAAGAGCCCGACTGCGTTGATGGACCATCATCTCATGGCGTTGTATCCCCTGTTTCAGGGTATATCGGCGGCGGGGTGGAGTTCCCTCCTTTCGCAGTTCAGGGGAACATTGAAAACGGCGTTTGTTACTTGTATCTTGGTGTTCGTTTTGGCGGCCGGCATTACAGGAATCGTCACGGTATATCAGACTTACGGTGCGCTTGAACAAACGGGCGGACGCGGGTACTGGTCGGATGCAATCTATGACCTGACGACGTACCTGGAAAAGGAACAGCGCCCCGTTGCTGCAATGAACTGGGGATTCACGGCAAACCTGATTACGCTCGGGAACGGAACACTGACCGTGCATCGCGTATACAAAGAGTTTTTTGACCGCGGTTATGAGAGCACGGTCGTAACACCCTTTATTGACGCTGAGACATTCTATCTTTTTCAAAATCCAACAGTCCCGGCCTATGCATCTGCTTTTCGGGCTTTCCAGGATGCCGCGGCACTGAAAGGATTTGTGCTGGAGCTTCAGACTGCATTTCACGAACGCGACGGGCGTGAAGTGTACCGGGTATTCAAACTTCGTCCACAGTAGTAATCACCAGAAGGACTCGTATGGCTAAAGCACAACGCGCATCACGCTCATCCGGGCGCTCTTCCTCCGGCTGGTTTGCATCGCTCTCGCCGCTCAAGCAAGATCTCGTGTGCGTCGGGATTCTCTACGTTATAACGCTTATCCTCTTCCGCGGAATTATTTTTAACAACGCTGCATTCTCTGATCAGGCGGATACTGCCGCAGCGCTCTCCTACAAGACGGCAGGCGATCACATCAAGGCCACCGAGGGGATCGACCCGCTCTGGATGCCCTACTTCTTCAGCGGGATGCCGACGTTTGGAAACGTGGCGTACGTCCCCCACAACATTAGCTATGCCCAGACAATCGTCTCAAGCGCGTTGCAGTTGCTGTTCTTGAATGCCACGATGAGCTGGATGGTCGTCCACATATTGCTCGGCGGCGTCTTCATGTTTATGCTGATGCGAACCTGGAAGTTCGGACATGTCGTCGCACTCTTCTCGGCGCTGACGTTCATGCTCAGCCCTTATGCCGTCGGGCTTGCCCAGGAGGGACACGGTTCCAAATTGCAGGCACTGAGTTATCTGCCCATGGCGTTTCTTCTCGCTCATTTTCTGTTCGAGAAACGGACATTGCTGAGCTTCGGGTTATTCATCGCAGGAATCGGTACGCTTCTCCTCACGAACCACATGCAGATCGTGTATTACGTCTTCATGACGCTCGGTTTTTACCTTGCGTACCACGTGATCATGGATTTCCGTTCGGACAAACTTCTCGCACTGAAGAAGATCGCGTTATTTGCAGGCGGTATGTTCCTCGGACTGTGCATTTCTTCCTACATTTATCTGTCGGTTCACGAGTACGCGCAGTTCTCCATTCGCGGAGGAGGAACCGAAGGTTCAACGGGCGGACTCACATGGGATTATGCAACCAACTGGTCGTTTCATCCCTTCGAGACCATGAACTTGTTGATTCCCTCCTTCTTTGGATTCTCCAGTGTTCACGAGTACAACTGGCAGGGCCAAATGCGCCCGCTTCCCTTGTATTGGGGCACAATGCCGTTTGTCAGCTCGACCATGTATTTCGGCGTTCTCCCTTTTGTTCTGTCCATTATTACCCTCGTGTACCGCCGGAACAGAATGACCATCTTTATTGCTTTGTTGACGCTGGCAATTCTGTGCGTATCGTTTGGCAAGCACTTTGCGATCCTGTATGATCTGCTCTTTTCCTACCTCCCTTTCTTCAACAAATTCCGCGCGCCGGTGATGATCCTTCACCTGCTTCCGTTCACCTGCGGAATTCTCGGCGGCATCGGACTGGATGTTCTGTTGAACAGCCATGATGAGAAATCCGGTACCGCGAAGAACACACTCAGAAAGACATTGCTGTATGTTCTTGGCGGCGTGTGGACGCTACTCGTGATCGGGCTTCTGTTCAAATCGGGTGTCTTTTCATTCCTGTCATCGTTTATGTTCGAGCGCGCTGACCAGGCATCGTATGGCCCCCAGGTGATTGCCGAGTTCAAAAAGATCCGGTATGAGTTATTGTGGAGTGACTTCGTCAAGTTTGCCCTGTTGCTTTCCGCCGGACTCGGTGCAGCGATTCTTTTTATGGGTGGATCGATAAAGCGCGGAATGTTCGTCACAACAATTCTCGGCGTGCTGATTATCGACCTGTTTATCATGGACAACAAGTTTATCAACCCGAAGCCGTTGAACGCGGCGGAACAACAGTTTGCGCCCGACGCAACGATTACCTATCTGAAGAATGAACCGGGGATTTTCCGTGTCTTCCCCGTGGGTGAGTTATTCATGGATAAGGCATACGCGTATCACGCATTGCAATCTATCGGTGGATACCACCCCGCAAAACTCAAAATCTACCAGACGATGATCGACTCCTGCTTGTATAAAGGACCAGATCCTGAGTTTGCGCTCAACATGAATGTGGTGAACATGCTGAATGCGCGATACATCATCGCCAAAGGAGGATTGCCTCCGCAGTTTGAGCTTGTGAATGCCGACCAACAAAAGCAGATGTATGTTTTTAAGAACCCTGCGGCTCTTCAGCGCGCCTTCTTTGTCAAAAATGCTGTTGTGGCATCATCGGAGCATGACGCATTTTCACGCATGAACTCCGCGGATTTTGATCCGTCGGCTACGGCAATTCTTGAAAAGCAGCTGCCCGAACATGTGGGGCCAGATGATTCCGCAAGCGTGGAGATCTCCAGTTACGGCGCTCACCGCATCGCGATGAACACAAAACGAAACGGCCCCGGTCTGCTTGTTCTTAGCGAGGTGTATTATCCTGCCGGATGGAACGCGTACATCGATGGGAATAAGACCGAGATCTTCAGAACCAACTACATCCTCCGGTCGGTGGTTGTCCCGGCGGGCAAACATACGGTGGAGTTCCGGTTTGAGCCGGCTATGTATGCGTTGGGATGGCAGCTTTCCAATGGCGCATGGATTGTCGCGTTTCTCTGTATCGCCATCGGTCTCGGAATGTCACCACAAGTGCAATCTTTGTTCCGCCACAACAAACGACTTTCGCAGGAGCAACAATGACTACCAAGGGTAACAGCGACTATCGCTACCAGGACGGCAGCAACAAGACCGGTGAAGTAACCTACCGCAAGAAGGTCGCAGACCAGGAGCGCGATCATCCGGAAGAATGGATGGGGATGATGCGGACGCGCATTGCCGATACTGTTCGCGTGTTCGAGCAACTGGCGGCAAAGTATGGCATCACCTTTTCGCCGGAGACCGTCATGGGAGAGTTCGGTGCGGAACGGGCCCAGCGCGTGCTCGGACTCATCAATCATTACGGATTGAAGAAGTCGTTCGCTTTCGACATCTCCCCCGACATGCTGGCGTTGTCCAAAACGATCTCCGAGCATTGCTTCACACGCGGCAAGGACGGAACGTTACCCCATGAACGGCTTGTGATCGTCGCGGATGATTTTCTCAAGGCGCCGGAGAATATTGCACCCGATAAGTTAGACATGGTCTTCTGTTTCGCCACGATACATCATTTCCCGGATCCAAGGCCGGTATTCCAAACTGCGTATTCCCTGCTGAAGGATGGCGGCTACATGTACTTCGATCGGGAAGCCATGAAGAGCTGGCTGGGACTTCACGAGCTCGGGCGCATTGATACGTATCTGAAACACGGCCATATCATCGAGCGGGATTACGGAATTCTTGAAACCCAGTTTTCGCTTGAGCGGTGGCGTGAGGCCATCTCCCTGTTTGAAGATTGGGATGTCCGGCTTAAGTATCCCGTTCCCGGCGTTGAGAAAATCTACAATTTCTCACTCCGGTCGATTCTGTCAAACAAACCTCTCCGGACGGTCGCGCGGCTGTTCGGCGGGAGGATCTACGGCATTCTGAGAAAGAAGGGAAGAATCAACCGATAATCCGGAATGGCGTGTTTCGCATGTGGCATGGAAGCAAAGCTCCAGCGGATGCTCCCAATTGACAATATGCTCCCGCTTGCCTATATTGATTTTGCTTTCTAATTGCCACTTTTGAATTACCAACCGTAGGAGTACTTCTCATGTCTGACATTTCCCTTGACGCACTCGGCATGGTGGAAACCAAGGGCCTTGTCGGCTCTATCGAAGCCGCGGATGCAATGGTTAAAGCGGCCCGTGTTCAGCTTCTTGGCAAGGAAGTGATTGGCGGCGGGTATGTGACCGTGATGGTGCGTGGTGATGTCGGAGCCGTCAAGGCGGCAACCGATGCCGGCGCAGCGGCTGCACAGCGTGTTGGCGAACTTGTCTCGGTTCACGTCATTCCGCGACCCCATGTGGACGTGGAAATGATCCTGCCCAAGCGTCCTTCAAAGTAACTCATTACCAGGAACCGTTAGCATGCGAATGCGGGGTATTGTATTCGCAGAGCGGATATTGTATGCAGATGCTTGAGTATGCATTGGGGATGGTGGAAACGCGCGGGCTCATTGGCTCCATTGAAGCGGCAGACGTCATGGTGAAAACCGCCAATGTCCGCGTTCTGAACACTGAATACCTCAAGAATGGATTTGTCACAATCAAGATCGTCGGCGAAGTTGCCGCGGTAAAAGCCGCTGTGGACGCCGCATCAGCGGCGGCGGCACGGGTCGGCCAGGTTATTGCAACACACGTGATCCCCAGACCCGCGGAAGAAGTAGAGCCCATCATCAAACAATATGACAAGGGGCGACCTTCTTCCCCGGCACCAACGGCAGAGCCGCCGCGTCAGCAAAAACCGGCGCCGAAACGCGAATCAAAACCCGCGGTTCCCGCGTCGGGGGCAAATGACGACGAATACCTCGCACAGCTTGAAGCAATGTCTGTGCATCAGCTTCGTACACTCGCCCGATCCGTGGGCGGACTCTCCATTGCAGGCCGCGAGATCTCACGCGCAAACAAGGATGTCCTTATCCGGGAGCTGATGCAAAAACGCGCAAAGGGATAGGATCGTCGCACAACAAACAATGACTCCATCAGACACATCTCCTGATGGAGTTTTTTGTTTTCCATGCTCATGAAATCAAAACGCTTTCATATTATCACGGCAACAACGCTCTTTGCCGTTTTTCTCTGGACATCGGTCAAGCTGGGGGAAACATATCACGCCACCATTTCGATTCCTTTTTCGCTGGAGAACCACCCTCCGGGTGTTGCGCCCCGGACGATCCTTCCGCCGGTGATCCATATGAAAGTGCGCGGCGAGGGATGGCGTATCGCAGGGTTTCTCCTGGGAAAGGAACGGCCTTGCGTTGTGGACGTCGCGCTTCTTTCGGGAAATCAGTCGTCCGTCACCCTGAACGACGTGGTCAACCGGATTGACCTCCCGCCCGGGATTCAACCGCTGGACATGGATCCTGATTCCCTGTTTCTGGTTTTTGACTCGCTCGGCGCAAAGAAGATTCCTGTCGTGCTTGACTACACGATGTCCTTCAAGGACCATTACGGCCAGGTCGGCTCAACCACGGTTGTTCCGGAGAGTGTGATTGTCGAAGGGGCGCGTTCACTTCTTGGCACAATTGAGTTCTGGCCGACGACAAAGCAATCCCTGGACAACCTCAAAGACCCCGTCAGCATCGAAGTCCCCCTTCTTCCCTCAGCGGTTCACGCACTTACTTTTACGCCGAATGTTGTGAACGTAACAATAGACGTTCAGTGGTTCGCGGAGAAAGTCTTTGCCGGAGTTCCGGTGGAAGTCATTTCTGTTCCCCCGCATCGCGAGGTGATTCTTGTTCCGCCAAAAATCGAAGTTGTTGTCCGGGGCGGAGTCAACCAGCTCTCCTCTATTTCCCTCGGAGACTTCCGGTCCTTCGTGGACTACGGAATCCTCCTCTCGGATACCACGGGAACGATCGGCCCTGAGATTGTTGCGCCCCCGGGATTGCAGGTTGTCAGCAAACGACCCGAACAACTGCAGTACGTGATACGACGAAGACTCTGAGGTTCCATAGTGCGTTCCTGTCATCATCAAACATAAGGACAAGTGCTCATGCGTCTTTGTGTGAACATTGATCATGTGGCAACGCTGCGCGAAGCGCGCGGCGGAAATGAGCCGGACCCTGTCAGTGCGGCACTCATGTGCGAGATGGCCGGCGCGGCAGGAATTGTATGTCACCTGCGCGAAGACCGGCGGCACATCAACGACCGCGATCTCCGGCTGCTACGGGAGACGATCAAAACAAAACTCGATCTCGAAATGGCGGCAACGCCCGAAATTATCGCGATAGCCATCGATGTTCTACCCGAACTTGCAACGCTGGTGCCTGAGAAACGGCAGGAATTGACAACGGAGGGCGGGCTTGACGTTTTGGGGCACCGGAATTATCTGCGTGATGTGGTTCAGCAATTACGGGCGCATGAGATCACTGTAAGTCTGTTCGTTGATCCCGTGCCGGGACAGATTGAAGCCGCGGCGGGTATCGGGGCGGATTACATTGAGATTCACACCGGCGAATATGCCAACGCCCGGAACGAGAATGAGCGAAGGGCGTGTCTTGATGAAATCAGAGCGGCGGCAACAATGGCAGCCGGACTTGGACTCGGTGTTAATGCCGGACACGGGCTTAACATGCACAACATCCTGCCCGTCAAGGAAATTCAAGAGATTGAAGAGGTGAGTATCGGTCACGCGCTGATTGCGCGCGCCGTTTTTGTCGGGTTGGAAAAAGCGGTGAGGGAAATGGTGGAACTGGTGCGGTGAGCTTCTAATTCTCTCTTGTTTCAAGTTTGCGGATCTCATCCCGCAATTGCGCTGCCTTCTCGTACTGTTCCTTCTCCACGGCTTCCTTCAACTGGGTCTGAAGCTGTTCAAGCTTGGTCGGCTTGGGCGCATCCGGTGATTTCTTTGCCGGCTTCGCCGGCGTCTGCGCTTGTTGTTGCTCTTCTTCCTCGTCTTCCGGAATAAATGCCGCTTCATCCATCACTGTTGCCGCAACGTAAATCTGAACACCGTAGCGCACAGCAAGCGCAATCGCATCGCTGGGGCGCGAGTCAATCAACTGGTTGTCCAGGTTGAGTTTCGCGTAGAATGTCCCGTCGCGGAGTTCATCAATGAGAATTTCCGTGAGTTCCGATCCGAACGCGCCGATGATGTTTTTCATCAGGTCATGGGTGAGCGGCCGCGGAGGTTTGATTCCTTCCATTTCCAACGCAATGGACTGCGCTTCCGATGCGCCGATGATGATCGGAAGCCGGCGGTTTCCATTCACTTCCTTCAGAATAAGCGCGTATGCGCCGCCGCTCGCCGGATTGGTTGAAAGGCCGAGAATATCCACTTGAATCTTTTCAGCAGTGCTCATGAACTCCCCTTGAGACCCGCTCGTTCACTCCCGAATTCATTTCCCCAGTGTCTTTTTAAGTTGTGAAGTCAATTCAGGAAGTACTTCAAAGACATCGCCGACGATCCCGTAATCGGCCACCTGGAAGATAGGCGCGTCCTTGTCTTTGTTAATGGCAACAATGTACTTGGATGAGGACATTCCTGCAAGATGCTGAACCGCGCCTGAAATTGCGCATGCAACATACATGGTCGGAGAGACGGTCTTGCCTGTTTGTCCGACTTGTTCGTCGTGGGGTCTCCACCCGGCATCGACAACTGCCCGCGATGCGCCAACGCCGGCGCCGAGAACATCCGCAAGTGCTTCAATCAAGTGAAAATTCTCCGGACCTTTCAATCCACGGCCTCCGGAGACAATGATATCGGCCTCCGTAACATCGGGGCGGCCGGTAGCAACTTTCACCGAAGTCACCGTGGAAACAAAATCGGCCGGCGACATCGCCACGCTCGCCTTTTCGATTGTGGTGCTACCTTGTACTCCTGTCGCGGTGAACACATTGGGCCGCAGTGTGAATACCTTTTTCGCCGTCTTGACGCGCACATCAATAAGCGCCTTGCCTGCATACACGGGGCGCGTGGCGATAACATCGCCGCCTTCCACCTTGAGGGCAACACAATCCGCGGCAAGGCCGGCCTGCAGTTTTACGGCGACGCGCGGTGCGAGGTCTTTCCCCATTTGACTTGCGGGCATGAAGACGATATCCGCGGATTCCTTCATTGCAATTTCTGCAATCACCTTGGCAAACGCGGTATTCGAGTGTTTTGCAAACGCGGAATCATCAACAAGAATAACCCGCCCGCCGCCGTACTGCTCAAGCTCCCTGGCAAGCCCCTCAACGCCGCTCCCGATGATAAGCGTGGCCACTTCAGCGCCCAGTTGTTGCGCAATATTCTGAGCGGCCCGCGCAACTTCAAATGCGGTTTTCTTGAATTTGTTTTCTCTTTGTTCAGCAAACGCGAGCACTTTCACGACGATGATGGTCCTTCCGTTGGATTTAGATGACTTTGGCTTCTTCGTGAAGAAGGCGGATCAGTTCGGGCACAGCCGATGCATCCGTTCCGAGAATTTTCCCCGCGCCTTTCGCCGGCGGTTTTTTCATCAGCACGGTCTCGACTCTGCTCTCCGCTGACGCCGCGGGTTTCTCGGTGATGGGTTTTGTCTTCGCCGCCATGATTCCTTTCAGCGAGGGATACCGTGGTTCATTCAATCCCTTCTGCGCAAGAATCACTACGGGTGTTATTGTTTCAACCTCCTCGTGCCCGCCTTCAATCTCGCGCTCGCACAACACTTTTCCATCCTGGATCTGTAATTTCACCACCACGGCGACCGATGGATAGCCCATGAGCTCGGCAACCAGTGTTCCGACCTGTGCATCATCAAAATCAATCGACTGCTTGCCGAAAAGAAGAACATCGGGGGACATGGTTTTGATTTCTTCGGCCAGACCAAACGCCACGGCATAGGAGTCCCGCTGTGAATCATCCTTCAGCAATACCGCCTTTTCCACTCCCATGGCAAGGGCCTTTCGAAGGGTTTCTTTGTGGGCATCGCTTCCCAGTGTGAGAACGGTAACCTCTCCACCATGTTTTTCCTTCAAACGGAGGGCTTCTTCCACGGCAAATTCATCATAGGGGTTCAGCATAAAATTCACGCCGGTGCGGTCAATGCTGGTATTGTCACCACCAACCTTGATCTTTGTTTCCGTATCCGGAACGTGATTGACGCAAACAACTATTTTCATTCATCCTCCATAGGAGTCAAGATACAATGGGGTATGCAGAGCAGGATTCACGTCGGGGAGAGTTTTGATATTCGCTGCATTGCGGAAGTGAATATACTGAGACTGGTTTTGAAAGGCAACGAACGCGTTGACTTTCTTGGGTTTATTTGATATGTTACAGTCCCAACGAAGTACAATTCCAACGATCTTTTCCGATTCAAGGAACACCATGGCACAACATAAGTCTGCTGAAAAACGGGCACGGGCATCACAACGCAAAGCAACGCGCAACAAACAAGCGTTGTCGCGCATGAAGACGGCGATCAAGCGTGTTCGGTCCGCCTCCGACAAAGAGAAGGCCCTCGTCGAACTCAAGAAAACAACCAAGCTTCTCGACCAGCTCGCGGCAAAACGCGTCATTCATCCCAACAAGGCATCCAACAACAAGTCGCGTTTGACCCGCTACGTCGGCAAAATGAAATAATCGTGCACGCCACACCAAAATGAAAAAGCCCCGGAAGGGGCTTTTGTTTTGTTCCACACTCAACGCCGGCTCAGCGTTGCTCGTCGTGCTGGAGCTTCCCCTCCAACTCATGAATCCGTTTGTCGAACCGTTCCGCGCTGTCAGGATGCTGAACGCGCAGTTTTTTGTACGCATCGATCGCTTCGCGGAATTCTCCCTGATTGGCATAGATCTCTGCGAGTGTGGCGGTAACAATCTTCGGGGTGTTGTGCTCGACTGACGCCGGTTCTTCCTCCACTCTGCGTGGAACAACCGGCTGAACCGGGGCAATCCGGCGTGACTCGTGCAAACGATGCAGCAGAAATTCCCCCGTCCTCTCATTGGACTGTTCCTGGTGTGCATACGCTTCAATCGTCAGCGTATTCCTTCGTTCCCGCAGTTTGTTGGCACGTTCCTCGGCAAACGCCTTAAATGCTTCCTGTTCGCGCTGTTCAACATTTTTCAGCAGTGCTCCAACGGCTTCGTTTTCAGGAACCGCGCGGTGGACTTTACGATACTCGATCATCGCCTCAACCGTTCTCCCGAGGGCTTCGTAGGCGCGGCCAAGAATCAGCCGGGCGGTTGCGTAGTTGGGGAAAAAACGCAATCCGGCGACACAGACATCCGCTGCTTTCTGAGCATTTCCTTCCATCAAATAGTAAGACGCCAGGCGTGCGAAGGTCGGCGACTTGGGATTATTGGAAAGCTTTGCCTCCAACGGAGGAATGAACTTCGCGGACTCCTGGTTATAAAACACGAGCGCTTAGTCTCCTTTGCGTGTATGCATCTGACGGGCGATCCACGCGTGCTTCAGGGAAAGTACCGAAACCCACGTGAACCCGAGAAAGAACAGCAGTTGAAACGGAACTGCCGCAATCTCCAAAAAATAAATTGAAGATGCAACACCGAAGAGACAATAAAGCGCGAGAATGATTTCTATGACGACGGTCGAACTGATCTTGATTGGAACGTAGCTCTTGTCAATCCAGGAATCCTTCTTGTCTCTGATGCTGTACTTGGGCGTGCGCACAAACTCGCTTTTTTTCTTGAACAGGCCCTCCATGACAGCGCGACTGTTATTGACGGCAAAGCCCATGCTTCCTGCCATAAACACGGGAAAGAGGAAAATTCGCTTGCGCCAGTCGGCATAGACGTCCTTCTGGGAAAAAAGATAGAAGAGAAACGACCCGATGAAGGCGAATACGAACACCGACATGAAGGTGAAGTACGCTTCGTGCGCGCCGGCATGTTTAATGAACACCAGCGGGACATTCAGAATGCCTGCGAGCACAATAAACGGAAACACCAGATTGTTGGTAAGATGAAACGTCGCGTGAATCTTAATCCTGACCGGGAGTGCGGACTTCCACACCGAAGGGAGAATCTTGCGTGCTGTTTCGATGGCGCCTTTTGTCCAGCGAAATTGCTGTGATTTGAGCGCATTGATCTCCGAGGGAAGTTCCGCCGGCGAAGTGACCATGTTCAGATACTTGAACTTCCATCCCCTGAGCTGGGCCCGGTAGCTGAGATCCAGATCCTCCGTAAGTGTATCCGCCTGCCAGTTTCCGGCGTCGGTAATGCATTCTTTCCGCCATACGCCGGCTGTGCCGTTAAAATTGATGAAGAAGCCAACCTGGTTGCGCACGGACTGTTCGATGACAAAATGCCCGTCAAGGGCCATTGCCTGCGTGCGCGTCAGAAGCGAGTAATCCGCGTTCAGGTGTTCCCATCGCGTTTGGACCATGCCGATGGACGCGTCGGCAAAGAAATACGGGACGGTTTTGAGCAGAAAATCCTGTTTCGGCACGAAGTCCGCATCAAAAATCGCGATGAACTCCCCTGCGGCCGTTCTTAATCCTTCCTTCAACGCGCCCGCCTTGAATCCTTCGCGGTTATTTCTGCGAATATGGTGGATATCGAAACCCAACTTTTGATAGCGCTCGACATAGCCGGCAACGATACCAACCGTTTCATCCGTGGAATCATCCAGCACCTGGATTTCCAGCTTCTCTTTGGGATACACCATCCGGCATGAAGCGTCGATGAGTCTTCCGGCAACATATTGCTCATTGTAAAGAGGAAGCTGGACAGTCACGCGCGGATAGTGCTCAAGGTGCGGCGCATCTTTCGGGCGTCGCGACCTGTACTTCAGGTAGTAATAAATCATGATAAAACCGTGCGAACCAAACACAAACAACACGGTCAGGGCGCTGACGTACGCTATAAGTATGAATTCGTCCATGATGGTGGTTTGCAAAACCTCTTGTTGTTAATGATTGTGAACAATCGAAACTTTGGTTACCAGCTTGAGACTGTCTCAAGCAAAATATCTTCCGTCAACTTCCTGATGGCTTCCCGCAAACCGTCATCACGGAGCGAGGCGCCGGCGCCGGAATCATAATCTCCCCAGTTGGAAAGCGTCTTCTCCCACACTTTGCGCCTCAGCTTCATGTCCTGAAACGTACAGCGCACCGCGATCGTGACTCTCCGCTTGCTGACCTGTTCGCCTTCGCCAACCGCCGAGGGCGCATCGGTGACCGACGTGATAACACCCTCCAGAATGCAGTCGGAAACAGTACGATCTGTTACTTCCAGACTATTATCCTGAATGAACGCCGTCGTTAAATCATTTGTAAAGCGTTCACGCAATCCCGGTTCGCCAAAGCCCGACTGATCATCGACGAGCGGAATGCCGATGGTCTTCAGGTGCGCAGGAACGGAAGCGCCGGTAAACGAATATGGGCAACCGCTCAGAAACGGAACCGCGGCCATCATGAGAACGCATGGGAACAGCGCTCTTGAAAATATCACAAACCATACTCCTTGATCTTCCGGTAGAGCGTGCGTTCGCTGATGTTCAATGCACGCGCTGCCGCCCTGCGATTGCCGTGCAGTCTCTGGAGGGCTTCCTTGATCAGGTTTTTCTCCATCTCAAGAAGCGAGAGATTGTTCCCCGCTTCCTTCAGCTCACCCATGCGATCATTGGTCGCCCCGGTCGCTGCAAGTTTCTCCGAAACCAGTGAACGCAGTTCCACCAGGTTGCTCTTGATATCCAGCAGTGCCCGGAGGATCAGCTCGCGTTCGGCCTGTTCTACACTCTTATTCAGTGGGACGGGCAGGTTGCGCTCCTCCGTCAGAGGCCGCCCCGTATCACGCAGATATCGTCCCACATCTTCTGTTTCAATCCGCTTTCCTTTTTCTATCACAAGCATGCTTTCAACCACGTTC
>CAZJYO010000020.1:0-17298 GCA_964550275.1 uncultured Chitinophagales bacterium | reverse complement strand
CAATTTCTTTTTGTAGAAAGGAACTCAAAAGAGAATAAAACCACTCCTTTGGGAAGTTCCGATTATTTGTTACCGTACATCCAGATGAAAGTTCAGAGAATCAGAAACTCCACGACACTTGCGATGCTTCTCTGCTTTTCAACACAAGGAGCAATGTCGCAGTGGGTTGTGCAGAATAGCGGAACGACTCAAGTTCTGAATGACGTGTTCATGATTGACACGGCAACTGCTCTTGTTGTGGGCAACAATGGTGTTATTCGCAAGACGACAAACTCCGGCACAACGTGGATTCCGAAATCGGCAGGTCTTCACAACTGGACTTCCGTCAGCTTTACGAATGCGTTGTATGGAATGGTTGTGGGCTATGGACGTTCCGCTGCCTTCACAACAAACGGCGGAGATTCATGGAGTCCGGTAACACCGTTACTGAGCGAGTATTCCAAAGTGGGATTCATGGGAACCGAACGCGTGTACGTTGCTTCGAGCTTCGGCAATGTCGCAGTGTCAACCGATTCGGGGGCGCAGTGGGCAGTCCTGTCAACGAGCCAGGAAGTGTTCGATATTCTCACATTCGTTGGTGTGGCTGAAGCTGTCAATTACTCCGGCTATGTCATTATGAGAACTTCGGCGTTGAAGACAACCGACAATGGGGATACGTGGGAGAACGAGAACTTCCCCGTTTCGCAAGCCGGGTACTTGTTCGGGGCATCGCGAGATCCAGCCGGAAACGTGTACGTCGCCGGATTCGATGTTTCATCAACACTCATTCCCGTTGTTCTCCGAAAAGGTTTGTCGGATACATCCTGGTTTCGGCAGGAACTTCCAACACCGGTGTCGGGGTATCTCACGGACATTTCCGCTCCAGGCGTTGACGGTATCTACGCCTGCGGTATTACGGGAATCATCTGGCGATCGACAAACGGGGGAACAACATGGGAATATGTTCCATCCCCCGTTCTCCGCAATCTGCGCGCAATACATTTTGCAACACCAAGACGCGGTTTCGTTGTGGGGGATAACGGCACCATCCTCTTCACAGACAACGGGGCAACATCAGTGGCACATAACGCACTCCCCTCCAATCCGAATCTTATAACAAACTACCCTAACCCCTTTAATGCGACAACAACACTCGAACTCACCCTTCAACATTCTTCCACCGCACAAATACAGATTGTGGATCAAACAGGAAAACAAGTTTTTCTTTACCCGCGTCAATGGTTTACCGCAGGCAGACACACAGTTGAATTCGATGCGCATTCACTGGCATCGGGAGTATACTTCGCAAGATTGACTGCAGGAGCAACAACCGTGACGCGCAAGATGCTGCTCCTCCGCTAAAGCCCCGCCACCTCCCCTCATGACGGATCGCCCACTCAACATCCTTCAATCATGTTTTTCCCGATCATGGGGAGGATTGGAACTGCAAGCACTCGAGGTTTGCAGGAATCTTCATCGAATGGGACATACCGTCCATCTTGGCGCTTGTACGGACAGCCGGCTTCTTCACGAAGCAACATCAGCAGGACTCCAAACCATTTCATGCAGTGTGACCGGATATTTTCATCCCGGTACTGTCTGGAAGTTAAGCAGATCCATGCGGCATGAAAACATCGACATCATTCATTGCCAGCACTCCAAAGATCTGGCGACCCTTGTCCCTGCAATGCGGTTGTCCGGGCAATCCATTCCTGTTCTTCTGAGCAAGCGTGTCGGGTCCTACATCAGCAAAAAGGATGTACTTCACCAATTCACCTATAAACATGTCGCCCGGGTTCTGGCGGTTTCACGGATCATTGGTGAAAACATCATCAACACCACCCCCGTTGATCCCTCGCGGGTTTCCGTACTTCATGACGCTGTGGACACCGAGTTCTTCGCGCCCGGAAAGGCGGACCGCAATCGTGTGCGGCACGAATTCGGCATGGATGAGAGGAATGTGGTCGTCGGGTTTGCCGGACGCTTTACTCCGGGGAAGGGTCATGAAGAACTTCTGGAGGCAGCGGACATTGTAAGAAAAAAGAACGCTGACGTGCGGTTTCTTATTGTCGGAGAGGCCAGTTACGGAGAACAGCAATACGAACAAAGTATTCGATTGCTGGCAAGAGAAAAAAAACTGGACACGATTGTTACGTTCGCCGGATTTCGGAAGGACATGCGCGATGTGATGGCCGGTTTTGACATTCTCGCTTTCCCATCGCACGCCGAATCGTTCGGCATGGTGCTCATTGAAGCAATGGCCATGGAATTACCCGTGGTTTCCACGAACTGCGACGGCGTCCTTGATATCGTCGTGGATGGCGAAACCGGACTGTTTGTTCACCCGCGCAATGGCGAAGAACTCGCGCTCGCCCTGGAAAAACTCATACAGGATCCTGAACTGCGCACGAAGATGGGAAAAGCCGGACGCCGCCGCGTTGAAACCCGCTTCAGTCAAAAAGAACAGACAAAAGCCCTTGACCGGATTTACAGAGAGCTGGCGACAAGAGCCCGCTGAAGCCTACTGTTCGGTTGACGCCGACAACTTCTTTGCGGATGCAATCCACTCACCAACCTGTTTTCCGTTGGAAGCTTTCGCACCAGCCTCTTTTCATCGTTCGTCTTCTTCAGTTGCTGGTACAGGTTGGCTGGATTCCGTTTTGCAAGCTCCTTCGGCGAATCCACTCCTGCGGCTTCCAGGAGGTCGGCATACTGCGGTCCAACACCCTTTACCCGCGCAAGATCGATGCGATTAGCCCAATCGAGCAGCATCGAAGAACTGATTCCGGTTTTCCCGGAGAGTTGTTCTCTTGCTGAATGCGTGGCTGTAGCTTTGGAGAAGTCCGAAACTGTTTTTACTCCCGCCCCTTCAAGCTTTTTCTCGTATGCCGGACCAATCCCTTCAACGTCCGTGAGCTTCTTGTATTGCGCTTGAGAAAGCGCAATACACGTGAGCGTCAAGGCGGCGACCAACAACATTCTGTTCATGGGAACCTCCGTGAATGATGGTGTTTACTCTCGATCGGCAAGTGCAAACCGAATCGGCAGAGCAACCCAAACTGAGACCGGGTTGTTGTTCATGAGCGCTGGCGTAAAGAGCATCTGACGGGCAGCCGCGAGAGCCGCCTCATTGAAAATGTCGGCATCGGTTCTCAAAATTTCAACTTGTCTTGCTTTGCCTTCTTTGTCCACCCAAATCCTTACCGTCACTTTCCCCTGAATTCCGGCACGAAGCGCGAGCTCGGGATACTCGGGTTTGACTGCTTTGATTATGACGGGTGGTTTCTCAAAGAACGCCTCGATAGAAGGCGGTTCTTCTTCCGCTATTACAATTGTTGGTGGTTCGGCGGGGGCTCCCGTTCCCAGAAATTCATCACCCGGCAAGAACGGAAGGTTGATCTCATCCTGCCTGGCAATTGTCTGATCAGGATCAACTTCAATCGGCGGAACCGGAATCGGAACGCCGACACTTGGCTTGACTTTCGTTCCTCCGGCTGGCGTAGACGGGAGCACTGGAAATCCTATGGGTGGGGGAATATAGATCGGAGTGATCACAATCCCGCCGGTAGTTTTATCTTTCTTTGCTACATCGAAAGCGCGAGAAATAACGTACGAGCCAATCACACCAAAATGAATCATGGTTGCAATAAGAAGCGCAACCGACCAGTTCCTGCGATACACCTCTTTGAGTTCAACAGAACCATACTTGTTTCCATGAAATCCAACAGCAGCAGTCATTGCAGACATGGCACCCTCCTTCAGTGGTTTTTTGTGGTTTGAACCCTGTTTGGCGGTCTCGTACCTCCTTTTTGATCATCGTGCGGGTGTACCTTATTCTGACAAGCGCGGTTGCAACAATCATGCCCTCAATTTTACCAATGCAGCCCGCGGGCGCAAGCGAAGCATGCCACCGTAGAGCTTATCGCAAGCGAACAAAATACTATTGTTTTGAGAGGCGGATAGGTTTATGATGCGCGTGGCGCCAAGGGTGTCCGTGCGGACTGTGAACGTACCGCGAACATGGACTCAAGAGATGAGCTTCTTTGAAGACATCGTATGTACTACTTCAGCAACACCAGCTTTCTGGTTTGGGAGAAAGAACCCAACTGCAGCCGGTACAGATAAACCCCACTCGACAGGTCACCGGAATGAAAATTGATCTGATGCGATCCCGCAGATTGGTTCTCCTTTACGAGGGTGGCAACTTCCCTTCCATCCAGCGTGAACACTTTCAGAGAAACCGTGCCGCCAACCGGAAGATCATAGGATATTGTCGTTGAAGGATTGAAGGGATTCGGAAAGTTTTGCCGGAGAAGAAGTTCAGCGGGTCGTGTTTTCGTTTCATCAAGAACATCGGTCGGCAGAATGAGTCCGGCATCCACCCATGCAGAATACCATAGAGACGCGAGGTTGAGAGTAGCCCTCTGCATCTGACTATGGGTAATATCATCGGTGAAATTCCACAGCGCGTTGTAGTACGAGGCGGGGGGTGTTCCGCTGCCGCTCCAGCCGGAAACAGATTTCCCGTAGGTATCGCCTTGCAGAACAGTATTCACCAGGCTGTTGGTGTGAAGAATGTAGTCGAACACATGGTTGATACGATCGCCGATATACTGCACTGTGTCCGGAGTAATGTAGAGCGCCGAGAGATAGTAACCGGGACTCAGCATTGTTGTTTCGTACCGCGAATGAATGCCGTAGTTGTTGGAGAATTGACCGTTGTAATTTCTCGTGTTGTGCAACGGCTGGTGCGCGTCGCCAACATAGTGGCCGAGGTCGCTTGCTGTAAGTTTCGCAGCCGTCCAATTTCCACGTGTAAGTTGATTCACCAGTGAATCATAGACCCAAACGGTTGCCCACGGGTTAATGCCGTTGTTTTTGACGCGTTCCCAGCCATAGAGCATGATCATGCTATCGAGCGAGCGCGGGAGGTTGTGGAAATTCGGATAATCGTCGATGTCCATGAAGTGCCGAGGCCATTCGGCGTAGAAACTGGTGTCGTTGTTGTTGCGACGCGCATCGGCATCAACGGAGTGATACGAAAAGAAGGAGCTGTCCTGAATGAACAAAAGCATGGAATTGGGGAGATGATACACCGTTTTACGGTTGATAAACCGGTGCGCGTCCCACCCCCAGCCAAGAGCGAGAAGCGCCCCGACAGCGGTCAGAACAAGAAGAAATATCATCTTCATGCGGAGTTTCATCGGCAATCCTTACGGGTGATTCACGGAATGGCTGCTTAAAATATAGCACGATGGAGAGGGGGAATCAATCTCTATTTCACCGGAGCAACCTTTTTCATATCTTATGTCATGAAAAGCCCATCGATTGACCGGATTCTGGCCCTATCGAAATCGAAGTCAGCGCGGCGCGCCATTTCCGTAACCCCGGCAGGATACGTCCGGGCGGCTGTTCTGGTCCCGGTCATTGATGCAAGTGAAGGACCTGTCCTGCTGTTCACAAAACGTACCGGCTTGGTTGAGACGCACAAAGGACAAATATCTTTCCCGGGAGGAGTTGTCGACGCCGCGGATATGTCCGTTGAACAAACCGCGCTACGCGAAGCATTTGAGGAAATCGGACTGCGCAGGTCGAGTGTTTCTGTTCTCGGGCTTCTGGACGACCTCATGACGCCTACCGGCTTTGTTGTTACGCCGGTTGTCGGGATTATTCACCATATGCCTCTTCTCTCGGCAAACCGCAATGAAGTCGAAGAGGTGTTCCATGTGCCGCTCGCATTTTTCTTGAACGAGAAGAACGGAAGATCGGAAGTACGGGAAGTAAAAGGCAAGAAGCATGAAGTATGGTTTTATGAAACACAGGGGCACACCATTTGGGGAGCAACAGCGAACATTGTTCGTTCACTGCTTAAAGCTGTTTCCGCCGTTACCATGTGATGCAAAACGCAAAGGCCCGCAATACGCGGGCCTTTGCAACGCTTCAATATCCCCCGGCCTAGCAACCTAATTTTTCCAAACCCTTCTTGGCGTCTTCGTTCTTGGGCTGGATCTTCAGCGTCCTGCGATACTCACTGCACGCTTCTTCCTTCAGTTTCGCGTTTCGGGCATCATCCCCGGGAACACGTGACCGTGTGAGACTTTCCGCCAGCCATAAATGGCCATCGGCGTTGTTCGGTTCAAGTTCAATGCACCTGCGGAAATGCTTCACCGCCTCATCATTTTTTGCACGTGCCTGCTCGGGTGAATCCGTTTTTGGGTTCAGTGTCTGGAGTACCGCCTGCCCCCATGAAAGCCGCATACCGCCGTTATCGTAGCCAACACCCGCGGCCCTTCGATACTCCTCAATGGCTTGGTCAAATTGTTGCCTCGTAGAGTAGAGCGATGCAAGAAGGGAGTGCGCTTCTCCGGCTTCCTTCTTGTATTTCTCGGTGTTGTCACCGATAAGGCGCAGAACCTCCTCGTATTCCTTCTTAGCATTGTCAAACGAATCCACCTGGACGTAGTAACGGGCAAGCCACAGTCTTCCCTGGAAGAAATCCGGCTTCCGTTCAATTGCGCGGACGAGAAGTTCTCGCGCACGTGCGTTATTCTTCGTTTGCATATGTGAAGCAGCCGCGTTGACATACGCGCTGAGTGAATTAGAGTCACAGGTAATTTTCTTTTCAAAGTTTACGGCCGCGTTTGCGTATTCCTGTCCCTGCATGTACAGGAACCCGAGGTTGAAGTACGGATCGCAGTTGGAGGAATCCGCCGCAACGGCTTTCAGATACCACTCAAGAGCTTTCTCGCGTTCTTTCTTTCCGAAGTACAAATCACCCAACTTGAGATAATCATCCACTTCGATTTTCCCGCGGCGCTGGAGACTTGCCAATGCGGCTTCCGCTCTCGCATAATCCTTTGTCTCCACAAGTCCGTAGAAATACGTTCTCCAGACATCTGCGGACGAGGAATCGAGCGCGAGCGCGTTCTGTGCATACTTGACCGCGTCTTCGCTTTTCTTGGACTCCAGCAGGGACTTGGCAAGCATGGAGTTCCCCTCATAGGAGTTCGGCTTCAACTCAACAAACTTCTTAAGCGGCTCGACAGCTCGCGGGTACAATTTTGCCCGCACAAGAATACTTCCTTTTTGAAAGTAGGCATCCGTATTTGCCGGATCAATGGCAATGATATCGTCGTACACCTTTACCGCTTCGGTGTACTGCCGGTTCTTTTCGTAGGCGCGGGCAAGCTTGTAACGCACTTCGATATTCTGCGGTCCGGCCTTGACCGATTGGTCATAGTTTGAAATGGCCAACGCGTTAACGCCCTGTTTCAAATACGCATCGCCAAGGCCTTCAAAGATCGAAGCATCATTGGGAGCGCATTCCTTTGCTTTCGTCAGGTTAATAACCGCGGCATCAACGGAATCCGCTTCGAGCAATGCACGACCGTATGCAATCGCGATCTCGCAGTCCTTGGGCGCTATACTCGAAGCGAGGCGGAATGTTTCCAGGGCTTTGGGCCCGTTCTTCTTCTTGAGGTACGCCGTTCCCAACCCTTTCACGGCATCAAGATTGTCGTCATCCTGCTGAACCGATGCATCAAGATATCTGATCGCGTCATCAACACTGTTTCGCACAAGTGCAATGGCGCCGAGATAATAATTGGATTCGGCCGTCTTCTGCCCGGCCTTGAGAGCATCACCAAATGCTGTCACCGCGCCTGCTGTATCTTTGCCGGCGAGCAACGACTTTGCTTTGTTGAAGACGTCCTGGCCATAGGCCCCTGTTGTCATGAACACAAGCATCAGAAAAACAGTATGCTTCATGAGTTAGTTAACCCCTTTCGATGTGAGTGAAACCAGACGTACCGGCATCGTGACCGGTACGAGTCCGTTGTTCAAAAACAATTTCTGTCCCGCTCCGCTTGTTGCATACGAGATAAACCCGTAACCGAGGTCGGGAAGAACCTCGCGCCGGTAAATAACAACCGGCGTCGTCAAAGGATAGTACTTTCTGTGAACATGCGCCTGGGCGGGAGTATAGTAACGCCCCACGGGTTCCGTGGTATCGGGACGCGTTCCCGGCTGTCCGAGCGCGAACACTCTGAGGTCCTCCTCCTGGCCGACAATCCAGCTCAGAGAAACAATCCCGAGAGCGTTCGGGGTTGCCTTGACGTACGTAATGAGTTCGGAACTCTTGGGAAAAGGTGTCGCCGTGAGCGCCAACGGTTTTCCCGCAAGCCGTGCCGATCTGACGATTGCATTAGCGCTGGAATTCGGACCGCCAATTGCCACGTCAACTGCACCGCGCTTTCCCGAGGACCATGTTGCCGCATCACCCGAGAGAATGCTGTCCAATTGCGTAAGACGAAGGTTCGACAGGGAATTATCCTTATTGCCTATGACCGCAACGGCGCTCAACGCAACCTTGTACTCCTGCAGATCAATGCTGATGGTTGAAAGCGCGTCCCGTTCTTCCTTATCAAACTCTCTTCCAAGAACGATGTACCGGACGGAATCCATAGCAAACCCGGAAACAGCAACACGGCCCTCAACGCTGCGAAGATGAATTTTTGCCGAGGGATACTGGCGTTGAAAATCATCCGCCAACAAGCTGATAACTGGAAAGACGCCTTCGTCGCAATCAATGGTGATCTCACCCGCGGTGGTCGAGTAGTTCTTCTCCGGACCGCATCCGCACAAGAGAAGAACAAACCCCGCAACCACAAACTTACTGAAGGTCATTTCCCCGCGCATTGTTCTTTCTGAAAAATGTCACTGTAAACCTGTACGCTCCATACAAAAAAATCACCACGCCGACAATCACCCGGAAATCATCGGGAATCCGCGCCGGGAGCAATACCCCTGCAATAACAAGGATCCCCGTGATCATTGCCGCTCCTGCTATAACGAGGACTACATACCGGAAGATGACGGCAAAATCCATTCCACCTCTGGAAAACATCAAGGGGAAGGAAGCATGCACCTCCTTCCCCCTCTCAGTCTCAAAACGCCGTTCTCAATTTAGAACGGCAGTGAACTCGTGATGCTACACCGTTACCGGCGATCGGCCAGCTTGAACCGGAATGGCACCGAAACCCAAACAGCCACAGGGCCATTGTTCATGACGGCCGGCGTGAACATAAACTGTTTTGCGGCTTCAATCGATGGCTCGTTGAAAATGTCATTATCGCTCTTGAGCACAACCACCTGCTTGGGCTTGCCTTCTTTATCGACCCAAATTTTCACCCACACTTTCCCTTCCATGCCTGCGCGCATGGCAAGCTCGGGGTACTTGGGTTCGACTTTCTTGATAATGACCGGCTCCTTCTCCACCGGAACAAAGTCAGCCGGCGGGCCGTCATCTTCAATCGTAATATCCTGCTCAACAGCAACACCCTCACCGGTGCCTTCACCGATGGGAGACGCGATATCACTCATTTCCGTTTGAGTTGCGATGGTCTGCTCGGGACTCACTTCCGCATCCGGAACGGGCACGGGCGCGCCAACGGTCGGTTTTGCCACAGGAGCCGCAACAGAAATCGGGGGAGGAGTGTTTGCACTGCTGATGGATGGAGGCGGACCAAGATCGCTATAGTTGATTACACGCACCATTCGTGCAGGCGGTTCATCTTCACCCAGAATCTGGGTGAGAAAATACGAACCAACAATCAACATGTGAATTGCTACAGCGATACCAAGTGCGATGGCCCAGTACTTCTGGTACACCTTCTTGAGCTCTACCGCACCGTACTTTTCGCCCATCATCCCCGCAACCGCAGCCGTTGTCATGTGTTTCTCCTTGCTGAAAAACTAGGACTGAACTTTTGAGAGCATTTCCTTGTCCTGATCATTCATCGGCGCGAGACTGAACCGGGTAATGTTCGCCAGGTTGAGTTCGTCCATCATATTGACCATGGTGCTGTACTTTGCTTCACGGTCAACTTTGATCAGGGTGACGAGCTTCTGGTTCGCTTCCGAACGCTGTCGCAAAAATTCCCTCAACGCGCCGAACTCGATTTTCGTCGGCGATTCAATGCCGACACTCCAGAATACGCGCTCCTTTGCATCAACCCGGAGCGTGAGGAGGTTCGATTCCGCAATCTCCACATTGACGTCATCAGGAGGAAGGTTAATCTCCATTGTCTGTGGACGAGACATGGATGTCGTGAGCATGAAGAACGTCAGCAGAAGAAATGCCACGTCCACCAACGGCGTCATATCGATCCTGATGCCGAGCCGCCTGCTCTTCTTGCGCTTCTTTCCTTTACCATGTTTTCGGGGTTCTGGTGCCCCACCGCCGCCACCTGCCATACTATACTAACCTCCTCTCAAACTAATTTTGTTCCAAATTGGTCACAAGATTAAACCGCGTAATCTTGGTTTTCTGGAGGATATCCATAACGTCCTCTGCGACACCATACTCCGCACCTTGATCGCCTTTGATAACGGTGCGCAGTTTTGGGTTTGCCGTACGCGCTTGGACAAGCATTTCAGCCAAACGTTCCTTGGGAACCTCAATGCTTCCCTTCAACTGGTTCTCTTCGCCGAATAATCGGGCGCGCAGTTTCTGTGAATCGAGGCCAAGAAAGATACGGCTGTCCTTGCTCAGCGATATCGTCATGACATCGGATTCGGGGAGCTTGAACTGGGAGTTTGAGGATGGGAGCTCGATTTCCACCTCTTCCGGTGGTTTGAACGACGTGGTCAACATGAAGAACGTCAGCAGAAGAAATGCCACGTCCACCAGCGGTGTCATGTCGATTAACACGCCTTGTCGTTTTGGTTTGAATTTCGGCATGGTCGACTCTCTGTTAGTCGTTTGTTCTTGTGCTCAACATCTCAACAACATTGTAGCTCGCTTCGTCAATCATGTAGGTGAAGTTATCAACTTTGGTGACGAAGAAGTTATACGCGATGATACCAAGGATGGCAGCAAGAAGTCCGAGGGCCGTATTGATCAACGCTTCTGAAATACCGATGGAAAGCTGGATGGCGTCCGGTGCACCGCCGGCCGCGGCAAGCGCTGTGAATGCACGAATCATTCCGATAACCGTGCCAAGCAGGCCGAACATCGTTGCAACCGAAGCGATGGTCGAAAGGGCAATCAGGTTGCGCTCGAGAAGCGGAGTCTCAAGGCTGGTTGCTTCTTCAATGGCGCGTTTGGTTTCAGCCATCTTCTTTTCGGCATCCAGCTTCTTGTCATCCATAATATCCTGGTAGCGCGCGAGTCCGGTGCGAATAATATTCGCCGCCGATCCTCTTTGGGCATCGCACGCCTTAATCGCTTCATCAATCTTCCCCTCCCTCAATGCCTTCTGAACATTCTTGAGGAAATTCACAATGGGACCTTTGCCGTTTGCCTTGCGCAGCGAGAACATGCGTTCAAACACGAGCGTCAGATTCATCAGTGTCAGGGTGATGAGGATCGGAACAATGATACCGCCGGTATAGACGGTCCCCATCAAGTTGTTCGGAACGTGCCGGGTCTCGCCATCCTTGAAGTTACCCGGATCACCGAGAATGATGTAATGAATGAAGAGAGCGACCGCGAGGGTAATGACGACGACCGCTGCTAGAAAAACGGACTGTTTCATTGATGACTCCTTGGAATGAAAAGTGAGTTATGAGTTGCAAACCCCGGATGTTACTGAAATGCTTTTTCCGCGTCGGATTTTGAATCCACGACGTCGAACACCATGGTGAGTTTTGTGATTACGAAGATGTTGTTAATATTCTTGTTGACGCCGCACAGCTTCACATTGCCGCCGGCTTTTTTGTACGTGGTGTGTGCTTTGACGAGAGCACCAATCGCCGTACTGTTCAGATAATCCACCTTGGAAAGGTCAATGATGAGCTTCTTGTTGCCCCGTTCAATCATGTCGGCAACGGCGTTGCTCATCTCGTCTGTTTCCTCGCCGCCAATCAGCGAGCCTTTGACTTCCATAACATTGATGGAACCGTTTTGAAGTGCTGAAATCTTGAGTGCCATGTGCTCTCTCCACTAAGAACTAAGCGGTTGTGAGTAGATTCCCCAGCTTTGCAGGTCGCATGGACCGCGGGTAGAGACAGTGCCCCATGTGAAAGAAATTCAGACTCACCGTCAGAAGACGGGTTGCCGGATTACACCGAGAAACTGAACTCTACAAGAGGATGGGATGGGTAACTTGTTGGTGCTAAATATATTGAGAGGGTGGGCAAAATGCAAGGGTCGCCGGCCTTGTTTTGCCCCGGAACCCGCGCTTGGAAACACGAGAAACGGGCTCTAGAGTATGAGTCCAATGAACGGGCCATGCGAAAGACTCTTATAATCGAACGTATCCTCGGACATTGACCATGTTTGATATCTCAGGCGATAGCCAAGGGAAATGCCGTCGAAAATTGGAACCGACCGGAAAAGAAATACGGATTCCCCCAAGGTTACGGTGGAGAAGCCCGTGCCGGTACCAAAGCCCTCTGTGCTGTATTGCGCAGAAAAGGTGCCGGAGATGAATGCATCCATCGACTGCGAAGAATAACGATAGCGCAATCCCAGCCCGCCGCCGAAACTGCCAACGTTGAATGTCTCCCTTTCCGGACCGGTCGCTTCCGATTTCGTGTAGTCGCTCGAAAGAACGCCGAGCAGACTCAGGCGGCTCTCACGTTCTCCTATGAGACGGAATTCCTGCATGAAGGTCACCCCAAAGAGAATCGCTTCGAGGGATTTTCCATCCATAGTGTACCGCGTATATCCGAAGAGCAACTCGATCATTTCCTGGCGCAATGCCATAACCGGCATGACAGCGTTGTAGTGAATCGATGCTGTATCACCAAGAGGGTTTGATGACATCGGGGAAAAATCCCGGAAGAGGACTCCCGCCGAGACATAGCTGGTGGAAAACCGTGGAGCGTGGTCCGCGCCCTCATAATACTGTGCGGCAGATCGGGCATGCACACAGACAATCATCATTGCTGCAACGCAGAACCGAATCATGGCCGGCTTCATGAATTCTGTTGTCCCCCCGGTGCTGAGCGCGTCAACCGCAGCTGCTTTACAACTTTTCCCTGCATCGCCTCTATTGTTGCGTGCCATTGGCCGATCGTCAGTTTCATTCCTTTCTCGGGAAGGCGCCCCAGAAGCTGCAATACATATCCGCTTACCGAAACAACGTCTTTTGATTCCGGGACAATCTCAAACATCGCGGCAAATTCATGGAGCGGCATGGCGCCATCAACAGTGTACTCGTTCTCGCCGATCTTATGCACCATTCCCGATTCGACGTCAAACTCATCGCGGATATCCCCCACCAACTCTTCAAGGACATTCTCCAGAGTGATAAGTCCGGCCGCGCCGCCGTACTCATCGACCGCAATCGCCATCAGCACTCTCTTCGCCAGAAACGTATTCAGCGCGCGCTCAAGAGGCATGGTCTCCGGCAGAAACAGCATCTCCCTCTTGATGGTGAGAAGTTTTTCGCCGCTTCCGTGTTCATCCTTCAATTTGAAAATATCCTTGAGGTGAATCATTCCCAGCACATTGTCGAGCGTCTCATCACAAAGCGGATAGCGCGTAAATTGGTTCTCAAGGGCAGTCGCAATATTCTGCTCTATGGTTTTCTCTGTTGAGAGAAACACAACAGAAGTTCTGGGCACCATTACTTCGCGGACGGTTCTATCGCGCAACTCCATGACATTCAGCAGGAGCGAACGCCGCGTTCCGGAGATTGTCTTTTCCTTTGCCAGCAACAGGCGGAGTTCTTCTTCGGAATGCGCGAGATCGGCTTCGCTTGGCGGGTCAATCCCGACCTGTCTGAGAAGAAAATTTGCCGTGCCGTTGAGTCCCCAAATGAACGGACGGAACAGCACAAAAAACCAATGGAGCGGTTGTGCCACGGCAAGCGTTACCCGCTGGGCTTTCTGTATTGCAAGTGATTTCGGCGCAAGTTCTCCGAGGACAATGTGCAGAAATGTGATGATCAGAAAGCCAAGAGCGAAAGAGATGGTGGAAACCAGGGCTGGCTGCGAAACGCCGAACCAAACAAACACGGGCTCCAAAAGATGAGCAACAAACGGCTCGCCCATCCAGCCAAGTCCCAAACTGGTGAGCGTGATACCGAGTTGGGTTGCCGAAAGGTATGCATCGAGATGGGTGATCACTTCCTGCGCCATTGTTGCGCGGCGATTGCCGCGGCGCATCAATGGTTCTATCTGCGTCGCGCGCACCTTGACGATGGCAAACTCGGCAGCGACAAAGAAGCCGTTGAGAAACACCAGCGCGAATACCGATGCAACTTTTGCGGCAATGATGATAAAATCCATCGGGGGCTAGCGGGACATATTCAGAAGTGATTTCCACTGCGCGGCGGAAACCGGCATTACCGAGAGACGACCGATTCTCACAAGTGCAAAGTCGGCAAACTCCTTCTTCGCTTTGACGGAAGCGAGCGTCACCGGAGTATCCACCCGCTCTTTGGGCTTGAGCTCGACAACCACAAGTTTGGGATCATTTTGTTTTGGATCAGCGTACGGGGCGGAAGTCACTTCGGCAATCCCCACAATCGCCTTCTCGTCGCCTGTATGATAGATGAACGCGAGGTCTCCCTTTTGCATCCCGCGCATATTTTTCAGCGCGACCGGATTGGTGACGCCATCCCAAACGGCTTTTTTCTCGCGGACAAGATCATCAAACGAATACGTGGATGGTTCTGTTTTCAGGAGCCAATAGGGCATGCGGGTTCCTCACAAGGTTGATTCATGGCCTAAAAAAGATACGCATTGGGTGTGAGAGTTCAAAAGGTGAGACAATTGAAGTGGGATCGTCCAACCCCGACCTTTCCCGAAGGGATGGCATTGCCAAAGGTCTGGGTTGAGATACGTGGTGACTGAGACACTGCTATGAAAATACCAATGTAGCTCTGCCAATCTAAGGTTTCATACTACAATTTTCATTGGCAACAGTGAAGCGGAGCTTCATGACAACTCTTTAGAAGAGTCCCGCTCTTTGGATCCGCCGAATGGGCGGGATCCAGAAGGCGGAAAAGAACACCGCCTCTATGCAAAGAAGGAAGGTGCTGTTTCTAGAGCATAGCGCTCGGAATCACAGGCGGTGCGGGAGGAATACCATCTACTAACTCCAACCTTCCGACTATGAACGAGTGCAGGGTTTGTGATTCCGAAAGTTTTCTTGTCCACTTCTTTTCAAAAAGAAGTGGAAGGATGGCTGTAAAACTGAGACAATGCCCAAAGGTGAGGCAGTCTGAAGGTGAATTGCTTTCCTCGGTGGCTTTGCATAGATTTTTTCCAGACTCACCTCTTAGATCTAACCGGATGCACCATCCATCTATATTGCAGCAACATCTGCGCGAGAATCTGTGCGGGCTTCTCAGCGGGAACCACACACCGGGACAGCTTAACGGCGTCATCCGGGTGGCGCACGCTCTTGCAACCGCATTTCTCGCATCGAAACGCAGCAGCGGCACGCTCTCCGTCTCGCACGGACTGAGCGTGTCTGATCTTGCATACGACTGCATCGCTGATATTTTCCAGCGCAACGATGCCGGTGTTTTCGTTCAAATCAATGCGTACTTCTCATCTGTGCCGCTCGATGCCATCGCTGACGAGGAACTCCTTGCGCACCTTCGGCGACTCGTGTTCTCCAAGGTCAATCATGGCGTGTTTCGCTTGTTCAACGAATCCGATCCCACGCTTGCAAAGATCTTGCGCAACACAAAACTTGCGATTGCGGCGTTGGGGCAATTTGTCGAGTCGGAGAGATTTGGCGAACACTGCATCGCGCCGTCCATGTGCGAAACACTTGAGCATCTTCCATCATTGGAGCGCGAGTACATGGAGAATCACTTGTTGAGCGTTGCCCGTGGAAATGAGTCGGTTCCGGATTTGATCGCCAAGCTTGGCATGTTCCTGCGCGATCAGACGGAATGCTCACGGATCATTCCCCTGGTGACTGTCGCGTATGCGCTTCGCACAGTGTATGAATCAGGATACAGGCACACTGCAGAAACCGCCGACGGCGAACCGTCGCTCTCGCCGGATGAAATGACGGCAATCCTGCGCGGCGTTTGCAACGAGATTACAAACAGATTCAGCGCGAAGTACATCGGAAAAAAACTTCAGCCCGAAGTCTTTGCGGTGTACATGAAGACGATTGAGTCCGGATTGGTGCAGAGATTCGTTTATCTCGACGGCGATGACAAGTCGTTGTATGAACAACTGGAAACGATGCTACCCGGGCTTACAAAAGAAGACTATAAAGAATATCACAGAGCCCGACTGGAGTATCTTTCACGCCAGGCACATGATCTTGCGGTGCAGAGATTACAGAGGGAACACAGATCTTGAACGGAAAAGCTGTTTCAGCCAATGCGACAACATGCAATGAATTCATAATGAGAGAGAGAGATGAATCACATAGACGAACACATTCTCGAGCTGTATGTATTGGGCTCTGAGGGAGTGGCGCGACGACGCGCGGAGATCGCGGCACATCTGGAAACATGTGCCGGTTGCGCCGAGCTTGCTCAGAAGATGCGGACTTTCTATTCTGTCGCGGAAACAGAGTTGCATGACCTGCAGGAAAAGAAAGCTGAGCCCTCACACGCTCTGATTCCCAACCGGCGCGAAGTGGAGCGCATGTACGAGCCCTCCGCGCCGGCGGTACCAATACGAAAGCCATCGCGGATAGAGAGGGTTGGAATGTTTGTGAGAAGACATCCTGTCACGACAGGGATGGGGGGTGCCACGTTCCTTGGGGCCGTTCTGCTGGTTGCTAACTCCCTTACAGGAAGCTTCACCACAAAGAACCAGCCTGAGGGCTATTTCCTGAACAAAATAAGCGGGACTCTTCAAATATTCTCTACAAATGAGGACCTTCTCTGGGAAAGAGTTGTTCCTAACCTGCAAACGGCGGATGACTACACACTGCGAGACCTAAACAAACGGGTTCTCGTAGCAGACCTCGATGGTGATGGAAGGAAGGAGGTTGTGACGACCATTCTACTCTTAGGAGATGGAGACAAGAATGTTTTCAGGATCTTCAGTTCTAATAATGAGTTGATTGTACAGCGGGACCTCAGTCAAGACTTCAGATATGGCCACAGAGAGTATACCAATCTTCTAAAGGCAGGGAGATTAGTACTCGAAGCCCCAATCCACCGACGGGAGGCAAGAATTCTGGTACAAGCAAATGGTATCAGATCGCCGTCGTGCATAGTTCGAATCGATCACAACGGCAATGAAGTCGGCAGATACTGGCATTTTGGGAATTTCAAATCAATGGAAAACCGGGATCTTGACGGTGACGGGAGACCTGAGCTCCTCATCAGCGGTGGAAATGATACGGGAGATACGACATCAACCGAATTCCCATTTGTTGCCGTTCTG